>NZ_JAKGUG010000009.1 GCF_021568855.1 Dethiosulfovibrio russensis
GGAAAAACGCTCTCCCCCCTCGCCTACCGTCTCCACCGGGGAGCTACTTTCAAGGCAGACCTCCTCGTTAGCCGAATGGGACCGGACGAAGCAATGTTCATCCGAAGCCCGGATATCTCCCACCTCCGGGACTATGTGCCGCCGCATGGTACGCATATCCGTGATAACCGCCCCATCGAAGCCCTCGGCGATCAGGAAAGGCCCCGCCGCATCGACCGGTTCCGCTTCTCCGGGGAAACACCATCGCTCCATGGTCTTTGCCGCTCCTCCCAGTCTCGAAGGGATTTCTCCGTACGGGCACCAGAGAGAGACTTTCCCGTCCAGAGAAAGAACCCCGGGGAGGGCCAGATAACCCCATCGGGGAGATAGAAAGCCCTCCTCGATCTCATATAGCCTCGTTTCCTCCCCCCATAGATGGAGAGCATAAGGACCACGGACCGGCAACAGTCGACCCCTAGGATCCCCCTCTCCCGCCGCTACATGGACAGCTCCGCCTCGTACCGGGATAACCTGTCCCGGTTCTTGCCCTTGGAGCTCTCCGCTATGGACCACCGACAACCCCAGACAGGTGCCGTCGGAGTCGAAGGAAGTAGGCACCAGCAAGGCCCTCCCAGCCGACTTGTTCCCGGACCCATACAAGACGCCTCCGTCCAGCCACAGCCCGCCGAAGGAAGGCTCTGTCATCTCGGCTTCCACGGCGGGGTCGCAGTCGTACCAGGTCATGCCGTAAACCCCGGAGGGACCGGCAATATCTCCGATCTCGAACCGCTCCACTTCCATCAGCCTGGCGACAAGTGCCGCCCGTTCCAGACCTTTGGAGTTGTCTGCCGCCTCTCGAAGTTTGCGGTACTCCTCCCGCTCCCAGCAGTAGGCCAAACTCAAAGGCGTATAGCACCACCGGCCGAAGAAAACCGACTCAACAGAGGAGAGAGATGGAACGAACGGAGCCGTGTCGCTATCGTCGCACCGGTCCAGCCACCAGCCGGAGTTATCGGCGTCGGGCATCGGGCAGGGCATCTCCACGGAGACGAAAGCCCCGTCCACGACCAGGCCGCCGGAGACCAGAGCCCAGTCGTACCCAGACAGGACCGCCTCGTCGCATAAAGAAAGAGGGGACAGGCCCTCGCCTACCCCCTCTTCTCGATTCCATATATATACACCGCTCTCGAAAAGCCAGATCCGCCCGTTCCCCGATACCTCGATCAATTCTCCGGATTCGTCCGGCTTCCCGGCCTCCCTATCGAGGAGACGGATTTTAACCGTCTCCGGTACGGCGAAGGGGACCCTGCCCAACACATGGCCGGACAACCGCCCGACCGGCCCCGTGTAGACTCTCGCTTTCGTCATTTCATCACCGCCTGAATCACGCCGCTGGAGACGCTCCCGGGAGGAAGAAAGACCAGGGCGTTGTCTCCTCTCTTGATCCGTATGGAGGAGGTACAGCTGACCGGACGACCGCCCAGTATGACCAGAGCCCTGTCCGGCCGGACGTCCACCACCCGCCCGAAGGCGCTTCTGCCCTTGCCGATACTCTCCCTGGCGTAGACGTTGGCGGCGGTGGACCCGGAGTTGAGCAACATCAGATACTCCGGCGGAGTGGTGTCCGAAGGCCGGAAGGATATGGAGGTTTGTAGCTTATCGAAACTGTGTTCCACCGCCATCACCCCTCCGTCCGGATGAACCCTCATATCCAGGGGTACCGTGACCGTTTCCACTATCCCCCTGCTTACCTTCTTGACCGACAGGATGTTATCCGCGATGGTCTGGGCTATCGACCTGGCTCGATCCTCCGAGAGGTGCTCGTCTATGTACAGCTCCTTCTCCGTCCATATACTTCCTCCTCCGGACATTCCCACCGCCGGAGACACCGGAGAGGTTCCGGAGGTAGACCCCGCCAGATGGCGGAAAGCCTTGTACCTGGAACACCTTTCGTACCCCGGAGTTTTTCCGTTATCCAGATAGCCGCAGGGATCACCTTCGATGTAATCCTCCGAATCCGACTCTGAGATCCCCGTCGAGTGGACCGGCCCGTCTACCGTCTCGACGCCGCTTCCGTCCCATCCCGAAGGCTTCGGCCTCGACGTCCCGGGAGCGGAGACCGCCGAGGGAGACTCTACGACCCCGCAGGTTCCGTCGCTACACAAAAACGGGCAGGTCTCTTCCGACCAGATCCCGTCGATATAGCGGTTTCCACCGTCCTCGCCCGACGTCTTTTTCCTGTATCTCCTTCCGGGCTGAGACAGCGTTCCGACCTCCTCCGAGATGGAGGATCCTCCTGGAACCTGAATTATCCTCATAGAGCCGTCTTGCAGTAGCGTTTTCATCTGAGCCAGGGCCTCCCCGGCCCTGGAGTTCGCAGGATCGTAAAGGTCGCCGAAAAGCCCTCTCTCCAGCATATCCGCCAATCCATTGTCGTCGGTCGTCCTCTCTATACGGGTGACGCATTTACCGTCGTCGTCGAAAACCTCGTCTATCTGTCTCTGCCGCTCCCTCTTTATCATCGTGGTGGTCTGATAGGCCGGAAGCTGTATGTACCTGGTCTGGCCGTCGCTCCCCACCCAGGTAAGAGGGTTCCCGTCCGACCCCGTCACCAGGTCCGCCTCTCCGACGTCTCTTTCCTCATAGCTCCATTCCCTCTCGGTAAGTCCTCTGTATCCGTGATCGTCGTCCCACGTCCAGGCCCGCTCGGTCTTGTGGGTGTAAGGTACGTCGTTTCTTCGCCTGTCGGGATCATACGAATTGATCTCCACGACTTCCTTTAATATGTGGGTTTTGTCCATGTCGTAGGATCGTCTCACCTGATACTCCATGACGTGCTCGACCGTCTCGGTAGCTAATCCGCCCGTGGCATGATCGTAATAGACCGCATCGACGGCGGTGTCCTCGACGCTTCCGGCCTCGACGAGACAGAATCTCCACAGCCGCTGTTCCTGGTCGCCTACCCTTACCACGGAGGACTCCACGTCGTAGGAGTAGTTCGACACGATACTTTTTCTGATACCGGCTCCGGGAAGAAACAAAGTCGCCTCGTAGGATTCGACCACGTTTATAGGCGACAAGAGGGTATAGCTCCAAGACAAGGTTCCACCCGGCAAAGAGGTGGTCCCTCGCTTCGAGACCCGCTTCAACGATCCGGAGGGAGTCGTCCCATAATAGCCGCCTCCGGGACCGTCTTCGTCACCGGAAGCGTCTCCCCGGCGTCCCAGGATAACCACCACGCCGGAGGCATACCCGTCGAGATCCAGATCCCGGGCCTGTACGTCGTCCAGGTTCAACCCCTTGCAGGGATAGGTTTTACAAGGCCGGGGCGGAGCTACTTTCAGGGTTCCGTCCTGAACCATGTAGGCTACGGCCCCCCCGAGGGTGGCGAGATCCAAAACGGCGTTCGCCGCCGTCTGGCCCGAAACCAGGTGTCGGGCGTCCACCGGGACGTCTCTGTCCAGAGTTACATCCGCTTTCAACCCGCACCCCTCCGCCAGCTCGGACAAGACATCTCCGAGACTGGATCCTTTTATCTGGTGAGGCAGCAAAGGGCTTTTCATGAGCCGGAACCCCGCATCATAGCCGGATAGAGACCACAACACCCGTCCGTCCTCGGCGTCCCCCAGTTTATCCGCCCGGGACACCAGCCCGTTTTCCATGATCTCCGGGACCGTCCAAGATCCACCAAGCTCCGGAGGGCTCCCCGCAGGCAACAGTACCTTTCCCTGCCATGTCCCTATGAGGGCCCGTAATTCTCTTCTATAGGAAAACTCCACATATCCATCCGGCAGGGCCGGGGCCTGTATTTCCCGCACTACTTCACCTCCAAAACGACTTCCGCCTCGGCGACGTCCGACCGCCTGGTCCTCGATGTCACCGCGATCATGGGATCTCCGCCGGAGGAGCCCTCGACCGGCAGGAAAACCGACCACATCGGCAGATATCCGACCCATCCGTAGACCACTCCGCCAGATGGATGTATCGACACCGGAATCTCTCTGGTAGTCCGAGCCACGCCGTTCACATCCGCCCAGGGCCTTATCATGTGGGCCGACGCCGGAAGCCCCGACACCCAGGCAGGGACGCCCGAGAGATCCACCGACGCCGCCTCGCCTCTGGAAAGGACGGCGGAGAGTTCCGAGGTCCATCTCATGGCCCCAGAGATGAAAAGGTCCTCCCAGTCGCAGAGTCGTCCGGTCTCTCCGAATACCGGACGGTCCACCACCCACCGAGGCGATACGCTGGCGTCCGCCTCCACTGGCCACAACATCCAGCGGAGTGGACGAAAAACCTGCATATCCTCCGATCGTAGCCCCCTAAAGGACACGTCCAATCTGGTCAGCTTACCGGCATTCGTGAGAGATCCGAATCGAAACGCCGGACGACACAAGCCGACCTTGCCGACCTGCAAAGTCTCCAGATACAACAGAATAGTCCGGGGCTCCACCTCCAGGGTCAAAACATCGTGGGTCTCCTGCCTCGTAACGTTGGCCACCGCCGTCTCGGGCTCTCCGTTCAGGCTGACAGCCAGACAGAGAGGCGGTTCCCCGCCGCTAATATGCAGACTTGTCCATACGCTATCCATGGGCTACTCCCCCGCCATCGGTTCGTCTATAGCCAGGCTTCCATCGTAGGCCCTGGAGGACAAAGCCTGTATCTCGTAGGACCGACCGTCGAAAAACTCCCCGTCGACTGCCTTTATCCGGTGAAGCCCCGACAGCTTTATCTGCTCCACCACGTACTCTATTCCCTGATGGGAGAAGACCTCGCCGACCGTGAAAAACCCCGCAGGGTGAGAGGTGAAATGCCCCTGAAAGGTGGCCCTGAAACGGACCCTGCCGCCGGGGCGACGGACGAAAACAGTCTCCCCCGAGGCTGTGACCACCATCTCGCCGTGGGGGATCTCCTCTATGTCCGTAAGTTCGTAGTTGGCCACCGGGTCGTAGCTCATGAAAACCCCCTCCTCAGTACCCCAGATCGAAGGACTTGACTATCCCCCGGCCGATCTCCCGACCGGTCTTGTCCGCATCCTCCGGACGTTTTACGTTGACCGTGCCTATCTGTATAGATATAGGGGCGGAAACCTTGTTGACCGTTTCGCCGAATCCGCCCTTGCCGGAGAAATTCGGCATTCTGCTTTGAACCCCCAGGTTGGAAAGCTCCAGCTTGGCGTGGTAGGCTTTCAGATCTCCCATCAAGGCGGAGCTGAATTTCATACCGGCATATTCTTTTTCTATCTGATCTCCGGTTTTTTTGACGAGCTCGTCCGTCTTCTTCTGAATGAGCTTCATGGCCTCTGTCAGAGCGGGGCCTTTTATAAAGCCGTCCTGAATGGCCCCGGTCAGAATCTTTACGATGGAATCCTGCCCCTTGCCCATGGCCCCGGCTATGGAGGCCATAAGAGCGTCTCCCCCCTCCGTTCCCATCTTCTCCATGGCGGATACGAAAGCGGTGGCCATATAAGGATCCTCGTCGGCAAGAGACTTCTTTATCTCCTCTACCGCCTTCAATATGGAGTCTCTCATCACGGCATCGGCCTCTTCGGCGGAGACTCCCAATGTTTCCATCGCCTCTTTGCCGCCGGCTTTTATCTCCTCTACACGTTCCTTAAGGTCCGAGATGGCTAAATCTATCTTTCTGATCGGCTTATCGCTAACCCACCTGGCGAGGAGATCGTCGGGATTATCAAAAAGCTCTTCATCATCGAATAGACTAGCTAGAGAAAACGGGTCCTCTTCAAGCTTTTTCATATCATCCGATACGTTTTTGATCTTATCGTCCAAATCCTCGACGGCCTTGGAGGTTTCCTTTAGCGATGCACTCGTTTTATTGTTCTTCTCTATCCATTCCTGAATCGGTTCAGGCAGACTTTCGAGGGCCTCTTTATCTCCCTTCAAGGCCTCTTCGAACCCTTCCAGATCCTCAAGCCCCATATCTAGGCCTATATTCGCCCCGGCACCGCCAAGAGCGAGCTTAAGCTCGTAGAACCAAGCTCCCTTGTACTTGATCAACGCCCGTATCTCGTTGCGAAAGTCCTTGGCCCAGCGAGACAGTCGTCCACTGTCGCCCAACTTGTTGACCGTCTCCGATAATGCCGCTCCGCTTTTTATAAGCCACTTAGCGATGGAAGTACCCTCGATAAAAGTCGCCACCTTGTTGAACTTTTCCATCATATCGGCCAAGTCGCCAAAAGATCCCGCAAGGCTTAGAACTCCTCCGGCTATGGACAAAACCTTACCGGAGGCCCACCCGTATATTATGATCTTGGTCAGGCTATCGGCGTGTTCTATCAGGAGGTCCCAGGGGATCATGTCGGCTATGGTCTTAAGCGATCGATAGATCGCCTTCAACATCTTGCCGAAGGTCTCGCACTGATCGGTGAAGGAGGCGACATCGACCTTCTCCAACGCCTCTTTGAACTCTTCCACTTGTATATTGCCTAACCCCAATCCTTCGAAGAAGGCATCAACCGAGCCCTTAAGCACCTGGTTCTCGTCCGCCCATTCGACGAGAACCTCCAGCAGTTCGGCAACGTGGGCGACATATCGAGACACCTCGTCTCCCAACGGCTCAAGGAGCTTGTCTTTCGCGGTATTTCTAAGTGACTGAAGAGACTCTATCAACGTAGATGTTTCCTCGTCGGCCGTTTCGATCGCTCCCTCGGCCTTCGATAAGACCTCCACCAACGCTCCGAGCTCGAAGCGGTTCTCCCTGATAGCCGCCGCCATGTCCGGACCTGCATCGGCGCCGAAGTATTTCACGGCCTTGTTTATGGCATCTCCTTCGGTGGTGGCGTTTTTTATGCTATTCGTAAGGTCCTTCCATCCCTGAACCAGGTTCCGGACACCGCTTCGGGTCATGTTCGTTATCGCCTGGCCAAGACCGGACAGGGCCTTTTCGGTGCTGACCCCTTCCTTTTCCCACTTGCCCAACAACCCGAGAGCCTCCTCCAGGGAGAAACCCAGCTGCCTGAACTTGGTTCCATAGGTAACGGCCTTCTCCGCCAGGTTTTCTATGGAAGCCCCCGTCGATCTGGACGCAACGAACAGCGCATCCAGCGCCTCGGTCTGTTTATCCGTCGAGATCGACCAGTCCCCGAAGAGCCTGGACCCCAGACGAACCGCGTTGTTGAGATCCACTCCGGTGACGTCCGACAGGGACAGATACTGCTGGGTCAGTTTCTCCAGAGCCTCACCGGCGGCCCCGGTCGCCACCCGAACAGCTGCCAGAGCCTGGGCCACCTCTCCGTATCCGGACACCGGGTTTTCCCTGAAAAGCCTTCTGACTATGTCCTCGTATTCTTTCAGGGCCTCTTCGCCTTCTCCGGTTTTCTGGGCTACGACCGCCATGGCCTCCTCGAGGTCCTGAGCCACCGAGAAAGCGGCCAATCCGGTTCCAGCGGCGGCGGCTTTGGCCGCAAGGCCTGCCGCCACCAGTCCCTTCATAGCCGGATCGAAAACCTTCCCTACCGACTGGCCGTAGGTCTCCAGGCGGTGACCGTTCAGATAGAGGGTTTTCTGCAATCTGTCGAAGGCGCTCACGGCCTGATCTACACGAGCCCCTACGTTTATCTGTACGTCCCGCTTGGACAAAAGATCACCTCCGGAGAGAAATAAAAAAGCCGCCCCTGAGGGACGACTTTTTGAACGAGAGAATAAGCTTCGTTGCGTATAGTAGCACTTAGTGCTACTATACTAGCATGAACCGGATATTTATAACAAAGGCATTTTATCGTTGGATGTCCAAAAATCGCATCAACAACGACAGCATCATAGCCGCCGTAAAAGAGATGGAATCCGGTCTAATCGATGCGGACCTTGGAGGATACATCTGCAAAAAAAGGATTCCTCTCCCGGGGCAAGGGAAAAGGGGTAGCGCAAGAACGATAGTCGCAACCAAGCAGGAGAATAGCTGGTTCTTCATTTATGGATTTAACAAGAACGAGCGTTCAAACATATCCTCGAAAGAACTGGAGTCCTTTCAGGAAATGGCAAAAGGGTTGTTGTCTCTGACAAATCAAAAACTATCTTTAGCTACTAGAAATGGCGCATTGAAGGAGGTGTCGTCAAAATGAGCCGTATACTTGAAGAAATGCACGAAACAGCTCGTGACCTGTACGAAGCGGGGAGCTTTTCCGAAAACCAGATGCAAAACTTCGACGTAATGTGTCTCCCGAAGGTTCCCAACTATTCTCCGGAGAACATCAAACATATTCGTTCTTTGTACGATCTAAGTCAAAAAAACTTAGCTTTTCTCCTTAACGTCAGTCTATCTACTCTACAAAAGTGGGAAACCGGAGCGAAAAAACCGGCAGGGGCGGCCAGAAAACTCCTGAACGTCTTGGAATCAAAAGGAATATCCGCTCTGCTTTAAACGCACATTACCAAGGGCCATCATCTCGACGATGGCCCTTGATGACTTTAGTCAACATTGATCAACTTCTACCCCACCATAGCCACGTCGATCATCTCGTTCAATCTCTTTTCTACATCCCCCTAACCCCGTCCTTCACCAGGTCCTCTATCGTCCGTCGCTTTCCCTTGCCCCGCTCGTCGTCGGGGTCCAGGATTTCTTGTGCGGCCTCGATAAAGCCCACGAACTGCCAGTAGGTCCAGCGATGGAACATGGTCTCCTCGTCTATTCCGAAGTTACGCCTCATATGAAGGCAGAACTTCGGCCATGCCAGAGGATCCCCCTCCGAGTCGTCCGCTCCGTCCTCACCGTGAGTCTTGAGATCCTCCAATATATCCGGCACCTTGTTGACCTCCCAGACTATGGCCAATAGACCGGACTTCACATCGGCATCCTCCGCCGGAATGGAATCCGCCGTAGGGAAGGCATCCATCAATATAGGGTCCAGAACCCTCCGTTCTGCAAGCAAGGCATCCATGGCCTCTCTGCCGTCTTCGGGAATCTCGCCGTCGCACAGCTCCCTTATGGACACGACGAGGGCGGAAACGTCCGCCCTCGTCAGATACCGCAGTTTATGAGGCCGCCCGCCTATGGTAACGACCAACCGGGCAGGCTCGGGGAAATGGCGCATTACCAGCCCCCTCCAGGGACCGCCTCCGCCGGCACATCCATAACCGTCATAAGCTGACGCCCCGCCGGTTTCGTGCTGTCCGCTATTGCCGTAACCTCCACGGCCAGAGGCGACTCGGAAGCCTCCTTGAACGCCATGGAGAAGTTACCCTTCACCTTGCCCTTCCATATCCGGACGTGACGATACTTTCCGTCTCTGCGCTTGTGATAGAAATCGACCCGGAAAGTCTTGTCCGTCGAGGTTCCGCCGCCGACACCGAACCCTTTGCTTTCGTAGGTCTTATACGTGTAGCTCGCCTTGACGTCGTCGCCGTCGGCTATCTTGGCGGAGTCGGGCACTCTGTAGATGGTTCCGTTCAACCGGTCCAGGTAATAGTCCACTCCCTCGGTCAAAGCCGTGCCATCCACAGTGGTTACCGTGGCGTCCCCCTCCACCCTGCCCTTGCCGAGCATGGTATGGACGGAATCGAACAGCGTCACAAGCTCGTCGGCGACGGTGGCGGTTCCGGCGTTTTCTGTTACCGGATCGTACTCCGGCATCAGACGGCAGACCATATCCAGGTTCGTCTCCAGCAGATTGAAGCTCAGGGTCAGCTCCTCACTGACCAGAGCAGAAAGGACCACCGTCGCCGGGAACCCGGCTTTCAGCTCGTACATCTCCTTTCCGTGCTCGAAGGTCAGATCGTCCTTCAGCTGACCGACATCCTCGCCGTCGACGAACATGCGACCGGATCCCAGAACTATATCGTTGGAATTCCTTACGTTCGCCATTCCTATCGCCCCTCTCTCACCATTCCGTAACCGTCAGCTCCATCTCCCCCACGAAGGCGGGAGACTGATCGGAGCTGAAGAGATCGTATCCGGTGTAGGTTATTCTGTACTCGCTCCCCACCGCCTCCAGGGAGGACAGCACCAGCTCGCCCAGTTCGTCCACCTTCAGAAAGCCGGGGAACGTGATCTTGTTGCCGTCCCGCTCCTCTCCTCCGTCGTTCAGCACCGCCCACATGAGATCTATCTTGTGTTCTCCACGACCGACTCCATCGAAATCGCTCCTGTCGGGAGCGACCACGATCGCAGGAAGCTCGTCGTTTCCGGGAGGACGCCGGGCGTTATATCCGGCCATCACGGTCGGCTCTCTGCCGAAACGGTCCAAACAGAAAGCCCGGACCTCTTCGGACCGGGCTATGGAGTCTCTTATCTCCATCATTACCTGAGTCAATCTCACCTCGTCACCACCAGCTTCCGTAAACTCTGTATTTTCTCTTGCTCTTTTTCGTGGACCTCTTCATATCGTCCTCCATGTAACCGTCGATCTTCTTCACGAAATATCCCGGAATTCTGGGAACCAGAACCGCCCTCATAGGACCTATGGTCGGCCTGGCGGGTAGGATTATCTCCCTCGTCTCTTTCCGAAGACGTACGCCTTTTTTCAGCACCTTGGGCCATTTTTTGGCTCTGGCTCCGGACCACCAGAACCGCCGCATCTTTTCGGTAACCGGAAGACGCCGTCCCTTTTCCTGCATAGACCCCAGATATACGGCGCTCTTCGAGAGCCACCCCACGGTCAGGGAGCCGTCGTCTTTATACTGATAGCCCACGGCCTTTCGAAGCTTGCCGAGAGGTCCGCTTCTTACCTTCTTTTTTTTCATGACCCTGAGTTTCGATTTCGCCTTGACGCCGCGGGCTACGCCGGACAGAGGAGCGTAGCGTCTTCCTCCGGGAGCGCCGCTCTCTATGCCTTTTTTTATCTCCTTCTGCATCATCCACCCGACAGACTTCAAGGCCCTCCGGCGAAATTCGGGAAACTCCCTGATAACGTCCTCCACCCATGGAGTGGCCATATCCTTCCAGGAAACTGTGACGGACATAGGATCACCTCCCCATTACAGAAACGACCGATCCGTCCGGATCTCCAGCAGAGCCGTCGTCATGGAACGGGAGATCTCTCTAACCACCGACCAGACCTTTCCGTCGGCCTCGAGGACCTCGTCTCCTTCGCAGGGATCCACATCGGAAAGTCTTATCCTCAAAGTTCCTTCCGTGGAGGAACCGTCCGACCCGAAGCCCGTTCCGTCGGTTGCGGTCCTGCCCTTGCGGATGATCGCCCGGATCTCGCTGCCGTTATAGACCACCGTGTCGGCCCAATCACCTTTGAACAGGGCTTCTACCGTAGATGTCAGGTGATCCCGAAAAGATCCCATCAGTCGATCTTCACCTCTCCAAAGTTGGCCGAAGCCGCCTTCGGAGTCCAGGCGTACCCCGCCAGGGGTTTGTCGTCCGTACCGTCCCTGGTCAGGCTTCCGGCAGAGGCGTCCCAGTAAAGAGCCTCTCCGGGAGCAAAGGCCGTCCCCGTCACGGCGGGCAGCCGGAACACCCCCACCACGGCCAAAACTCCCGTTTTCCCAGCCGGTATATCGGTAGTGGCCACTCCGATCCTTCCCCCCAAAACGACCACATCGTCTACGGACACATCCTCGGTCGGCGTGTAATCCATCCTGCCGCCTATCTCCACGTAAGTTCTCACACGAATCGCCTCCTTATGAAAGAAAACCCCGAAGCCTACGCCCCGGGGTTCTTCTGGAAACCGCGCCAGTCCATGGCCTTGGCTCCCACGTCTATTCGCACCTTGTAGCTCGTTCCGTCCACGTTCCATCCCTGCTGCTGTTCCAGATAGGGTTCCTTGATCCCGTTCAGGAAGAACAACTTTACCGTCTTGCCCTTCTCGGCGGCCATGTAGAAAGCGGTCTCGCTCACGTCGTCCAATCTGGGATCGGACACGAGCTCGAAGGCTCCGGCGTAGGGGTTGGCTCCTCCTCCGTTGGCTTTGTTCGCCGAGGTGTCCACCGACAGAGGAGTTTCGGTCTGTTTGAGGAACCTCCTGGCCGCAAGCTCCAGAGCCACCGGCACCACCAGGAACTTGGGAATGATGTTCAGCCGCCTCTTTCCGGAAAGGTCCGTCTGCCGCTTCATGGCCTGCACCATAAGACTTAGCGCCGTCAAAGTGGCCTCGAAATCGGTGAAGCTGAAAGCCGCCGCAGGCTGAAGGTTTCCGTGATGGGTACAGAAAAGATCCTTCTTGTCGCCCATCTTGGGGTTATCCAGAAAAGCCTGGTAGCCCACGTCGGCCACCTTGCGCCTGGCGGCCTCGCCCATCTTCCGGGGAATATCGGTCAGTACGCCCAGTGCGTCGTTTACGATCGACTGTCTGGATATGGAGAACATACGGCCGAAGGTCCCTATCTTCCAGGCCTCCGACTCCTCGCCCATGGATCCGCTCTTGTACTCTCCGGACTCCGGCAGAGGAAGCAGATCGTCCACCTCTCCGGCCCTCGCCCCGGTATGTTCCTTGAAATCGGTCACGACGCCGGAGTCGTCCATCCATTTAAGATAGCTCTCCTCCTGAACGCCCCACCCTTCCATAAGAGAGACGTTCGCAACGCTTCCCAGGATGACGGGAAGGTCCGAGGTGGTCAGGGCGCGGCCTATCATCTCCATAGGATTTCCCCCGACCCGCTCGCCCATCCGGGTCAGACATTCCTCGGCCATTCTCTCCAGCCTGTAGCCTCTCAGATCCATGGATCCGGCGGCAGGATCCTCTACGGGCAGACCGCCGCGGATCAGGAGCGCATCTCTGGCGGCGGAACGGAATTTCTCCTTCTCGTCCTCCGTCACCCTGCAGGGAACGGAGATTGCCTGCCGCGTCTCCTTGAGCTTTTTCATGACCTCGGCTCTCACCGTGTCGAGTTCCGCACCGGAACGGATGAATTCGCCAAGATCGATATCGAAGGATCTTCCCATCTCCTGGATCTCCGATACCCTCTCCCGCTCGGCCCTGATAGCCCGGACTACGGTTTCCCCTGAAGAAGGGTTGCCTCTTTCGCCGTTTCGGAGGTCGTCCGCAGCGGACCGGTTCTCCTCCCTCCCATCGTTCCCGGCGAGGTCGCTTCTCTTAGCCTCCGGGGCCGCACCGTTCCCGGCTTCGTCGCCGGGCAAAGACAAATTTCTTTTCACTCCGTCATCTCCTCCTTTTTCATCGACACTCCGTCCCACCCCCACCGACGGATCGGCGGGAACCGACACGATGGAAATCTCCAGTCCTTCCCATCTGGTACCCACGTAACAGGGCCCGGCAAAACGACCGTTGCTGGACGTACCACCGGCCGGAACCTTTTCCCAGTTCTCCACCCTGTAGCCCACCGATACGCTCTTGAGAGATCCGGCCAGAACCTTTCTGTAGATCCTGTCGCTTTCCTCGTCGTCGTCGAATCGGACTAGTGCCCGCCCCTTCCTGGAAGATTCATCTATCCAGACCTTCTCTATCGAACCGATTGGAACGTCGGATTTGTGATTCCAGAGTAGGACTCCCATTTCCTCCAATCGTTTCAAATCGACGGCACCCTGATCGTGGGATAGATATTCCACCTCTCCCCAGCGAGAAACCGGAGACTCGGACGAAAAAGAGAGCTCCACCGTTCTGGAGCTCTCAGTGCCCTTGGTTTCAACTCCGGCTATCTCCCTGTAGTAGGTCCCGTCTACAGGGACATCCCTGTAGTAGGTTCCAGCCCTCTCACCTCTAAAACCGGTCACGCAATCACTCTCCTTTCCCGTTATCCAGAGCCATCAACGAAAGAGCCTCCTGCCCTATCCCGGAAGATCCGGCAAGACCTCCGAGATTAAGGGACGTCATATACTCCCTCTCTCGCGATATCTGCTCCAACACCTCCCTCCAATCCTTGCCCTTGGAGGCACATACATCCTGAAGGGTTGTTATTCCGGCCTCCATCTCCTTCGTGATAGCCGATACCTCTTTGAGTGGATCCACCCACTGTCTTCCGGGAGGAACCCACCGGCACCGGTTGTACACATCGGGACGCTGGAAATAATCCCGTATGTTCAGCTTTCCGGACAGAACGCAGGCACAGACGAAGGCCTCCCATAGAGGTTCGAGGACCCTCTCGACCATGAACTGCCTCAGCACCTTGTATCCTTCCTCGTCCTCGAGGGATGCGGCCCTGGCCGAGCTGTAGTTCGTTCGGCTCACGTCCCTGCTCACCACCTCGTAGCTCTGCCCCGTTCCCGCTCCTATCAGTCTCTGCTGCAAAGCCACGAAGTCCGAGGCTCCGGTGTTGGGATGGGTCGGGTTGGCGAACTCCACATCCGCCCCGTCCGGAAGGGTATTCACTATTCCCGGCTCGAGTCTGGTTACGTTCTTATCCCTGCCCAGGGCGTCCTGGACCGTGGCGTTTCTTCCTATCGACGGAGTGTTCCCGCTTCCCGTCTTTATGAAGGCGGCGAAGCACGCCGCTATCCTGGCCGCCATCAGTTCGGCATCCATGTACTCTCCCGAGTCTCTGATATTGCCCATGACATGGGCGAACTGGCTTATACCCCTCACCGCCTGAGGTCTGGTCTTTACGAACATCGGCAACACCCGCCCGGCATCCACTCTCACCGCCTCGGTGGTTCTGCCGAAAGAGGACGTCTCCATGTCGTCCCTGTAGAACCAATAGGCCAGAGGACGCCAGTACTCGTTGACCTCCACTCCCGAAACTATCCGCTTATCCTTCGCCCGGGGCATCCAGGTCGCAAGGGCGTCGGCCTCCATCATCTGTATCTGCAGCGGAATGAATCCGTCCTCCGGAGCCGTGAGAATCGGGTATATCTCTCCGTCCGTAACCATACGGCGAACCATCATCCGCTGAAGACCGTAAAACCCGTCGTGGCCGGTTATGTCGCAGTTCTTCGGCTTCGCCCACACCTCCCACAGGGCCTCTATCTCCCGGTTCAGCTTTTCGTTCTCCGTTCCGTCGGCATCGAGGATTTTAGCCTGAGGCCGTAGCCCCGTGCCTACGACGTGACGCTCCATCGCAAGCAGAACGCTCTGAGCTATTCCGTTGTTCCGTTCGAGGTCTCTCGCCCGAGCCCTTATCCTATCCCTGTAGACTCGGTCGGTTTCGTCCGGCCTTTTATTCACCGCCACCCAACCGCTTCCGTAGCGGTCTATCCTGGCGGCGTCGTAGTTGCGTTTATCCCATCGGGCCTCCATCTTGGCCCTGTCGTCCATACGTCTGGCACCGGCTCCGGGAGACACCAGTCCCACGGCCCGGTCCAGCACGTAACCCGCCTTACCAAACCACGACATGAGGACCTCCTCCCTCTTCCATGGCCAACATGCCCCGAAGCTCCTTTATCCGTTTCTGTATGTGGGACAAGTTGGCCCTGTCTATCTTCAATCCGTTATCCTCGAAGGCCTGTCCTCCCTCCAGTATCTCGGCCTCGGCCTTTTCGTACATGGCCAGTTCTTCCGTCAGGGTCATTAGATCACCTCCCTTTCCACCATCCCGAACCGCCGCCCTTCAGCCATCCCGCACCTTCGGCGGAATCCACGGAAGAAGACGACGGCCTCATGGCCTCCCGCTCCTCCTCCGTCGGCATGTAGTGCAGGTTGAGCATCCTTGCCGCCAGAGTCGCATAAACCTCGCAGTCCAGAAGGTGGTTAGCGGCGTGTCCGGAGATCTTCTTCCACTCGTGATGACTGGAACCTGTCCTGGCATCCGTCACCATCACCTTGTGTTCCGACGCTATCTGCTCGGCGTATCCTCTCGGGCAGTCTCTGAAAAGCGACCACGACCCTCTAGTTCCGGGCTCCTTCGTCATACGTCCGAAAATGAAATCCTTCAACAGAGACGTATTCGCCTCCAGCATGGTGAGGCCGTCTTTCCGGCCCTTGCGGTCCACCACGTGACGGCGGTAATAACCGTCCATCCTGCGAGAGGCCCCCTTGACCGGACCCAGAACATCGCCGTACACCACGCAGGCGTCGTAAACCTCGTCGGTCCTGTAGCCGCAGTCGACAAGGCAGTAGCCGATCTGACACAGACGACCGTCGCCGAAACGATAGACCGGCTCCACTATATGGGCCCTCAAACCGTCTTGCAGGTCCGTCTCGTTCCAGGTGTCGAACCGGCCATACTCGATAAGCCAGGACGTAAGCCCAGGCCCCCAGGCACGAACCACGTAATAGGCCTCCGACTTCTGGACGTCCACTCCGGCGGTAATGGCCACAGCCTCGTCCGGCACCTCTCCTCGGGAATAATTTCCGGAAGCCTCCAGAACCTTCTCCGGCTCCGCCTTGGCCACCGACTCCCTGAAGGGCTCGGCCAGCCAGGAGTTTATGAAGTTCATAAGATCCTCCGGACTGTCTTTCGACCGAAGGAACTCCGAAGCCACGGCACCGAACGAAATCTGAGGAGAATATATCGAGTTCCAGTGGAAACCTATCCGACGGATTTTCCCCGGCTCGACTCCTTCCGAAACCCATCTGCCTTCGCCCAGCATAAAAGACTTGTCCCGATCCTCTATCCTTCCTTCACAGTGAGGACAGCGATACCACGCCCGATCCTCCACCTGGCGAATTATCTTCTGTCTGGCGGTGGGATCGTCCTCCTTCCTGAGGGCTTCCGTGAGATCCTCGGGCCACGACACATCCTTGAAGGAGAAGGAGAGGAGCTCCCCGCAACGAGGACAGGGAACCTCGTACCGATAGACGACGTCGCACCTCTGCAAAAGCCGCCAGATGTTCCCGGTCTCCAGGGTCGGAGTGGATATGTACATCAGCTTTCGGTTGGGAAAAGTCTTGGTCCTCTCCTTCCCCAGCTTCAGCGGATTAGCCTCCCGACCCGAATACCTCGGATACTTGTCGATCTCGTCGAAGATTATGTATCTCATAGGCATGGCGGAGAGAGCGGCGGGGCTGTTCGCTCCGGTGAGAGCTATATACATTCCCCGAAACTGAAGCTCCAGACGATCCGACTCCCTCTCCCGAAAGATCCCATTGAATACGTTGCTGGTTTTTATCATGTCCTGAAGCCGGTTTTCGCTGGCCCATTCCGCTATGTCCTCGGTGGGATACACCACCAGAGCCGCCCCGGGATCCTGACAGGCCGTGTAACCCAGACAGTTGTTCGCCGCCTCCGACGCCCCCGCCTGAGCTCCCTTGCACAGAACGATCTCCTCCACTCCCGGCTCGTTCCAGGCATCCATGATCCCCTTGAGATAGGGCATGTAGGAAGTCCTCCACGGTCCGGGCTTGGCGGCAAGCCTGGGAGTCAGGATACGATAACGGTCCGCCCACTCGCTTACGGTCATCCTTTCCGGAGGCTTGCAGGCCGCAAGTTCCGCGAATGTCCAAGGCACGATCAACGAACCACCTCCTTTTCCTTCTTGCCCGCCGGTGTGAAGGGGCCGTCTCTCGAATACCCCTCCCAGATAATCCGGATCTCCTCTCCCAGAATCTTCTCCATCTCCGTCCGAGACATGCCCTCCAGCAGAGGAGGCAGAGTATTGACCCAGCCGAACATGTTGGTCCGGCAGATCACCAGGCGATCGGCCCAGGCATCCTCAACCTGCTCGAACGGAATGTACCGCCCCTCCAGAACCTTAAGACGGATCTCCTCCTGAGCCGCCTTCGCCTTGCGATATTCGGCCTCGGCTTTCAGCTTTACCGCCTGCCAGTTACCGTCGTTGTCGGGGCTGTCGGTCTCCAGTCCGCACCGCCACCTATAAACCTCCTCAGGATCCCACCACCCCCTACCGGCCTGAGGACAGCCGGACCTCTTCCACTCGGACATCGTCTTGGAGGTCACCCCGAAAAAGGCGGCGCATCTTTTGGTGGAGAGCATTATCCTGTCGCCCTCGACCTTGATGTTGGGCTTCGCCAGGCGGATCACCCCCTAAGTAAACTCTAGTTTCCACCCCATTTCGGCGTTTAATGTTCTATAGTTATTGATATTTGATGCTTAACCCTTAACCCCAATTTCGTATTTTAATCGAGATTTTTCCATCGGTGCAACCGACCCCTGAGGCCCCCACCCCCCAGGAAGGACCCGTAACGTTTTCCCTTTGCGATTACCGGGCTCACGGCTTCTCGAATCGGGCGAAATAGGCCTCTTCGGGATTCTCTACAGCGTAACTCAATGACAGGGAGTAACGTAGAACAACCTCTTTTGGAAAACCGCCCCACTACCGGCTTGGATAGCCTTCGAGCGGAAGATTATTAAACTCGGAAACGGGCTTTTTCTCGAAGATAGTCGAAAAATGATTAAAAACGACCGTTTCAGACCATCTCATTATTAACCCTCCGACGCCGGGAAGCCTTGCAAACACCGGATTCTTTTCTTCGATTCGGCGCTAATGAGCCCCGAAAACCCCGATGTTTAACCCCTACGGCCCGATCGAGGACCAGACAAGACGAGCTCGACTCCATGATTGATTTAAGGTGTGGCATTATGAAGCCAAATCAATCACAGGTTCAAGGCCCTGTAGTGGCCGTCCGTTATCTCTTTCGTGATGCCCAGATAACGCAGAGTAACCTTCTCCGACGAGTGGCCGTACATGGTCTGGATATCCGCCAGAGGCACCGAATCACCCTCGTAATAGAGCATGTACCCCAGGGTCTTCCTCATGGAGTGGCAGCCGATGGACGTGGTTCGAAGGTTGATCCGCTCCGCCGGAGGCGATGCCTCGTTGGCTCGTACCGCCGCATCGTTCAGCATCCGGTAGACCTGCATCCTCGATATGGCCCGCATCTCCTCTCCCTTCCGGCGGACGGCGGCCCATAGGGGCTCGTCTCTAGCCAAGCCCCTGAGATCCTTCCTGTAGCGCAGATAGTCCTTTAAGGCCTCCCGGCTTTTGTCTACGAGGGGGAACGTCCGGATGTTACCGGTCTTTCCCTCCCGAAGCCTTATTTCCTCCTCTATCCTGAGACGACAGCTTCTACCGGCCAGGACGTCGTCCACCTTGAGGTCGAGCAGATCTCCGATCCGGAGGGCCGAATTGATCCCGAAGACGAAAAGGGCGTAATCCCTCAAAGCCGCCTCCCGGCTGAATCTCCCCGGCCTTTCAAGAATGGCCCGCTTCATCCGGTTGATCTGCCTCCTGCCTCGGAAGGGACTCGTGTATTTCAATCCCGCTCCCTCCTCATCCCTCGCAAGACCTTCTCAACCGCTCGAGGCTCCATCCCTTCTTCGCCCTGCGCCTGAGCCACCGCTTCATGAGGCGCACGTCACAGGGTTCGACGATGGTGATGGGATCCGCCATGTAGGGAATGGGATACCTGGCGTCGGAGACACCGACACGCAACCCGCCCCGCCCCTCTTTGCGACACCAGATAACGTACATAGCTAACCCCTCCTATTCCAAGGCATAAAAAAAGCCCCGGTCCAGAAGGACCGAAGCTTGCATCTCTGTAGTTTATAAATTACAATGCAGACATGATAAAGATAACGCAGACCGAGACATACAAAAAATGGGAGGCCGATCTGAAAGACAGACGAGCCCAAAAGACGATAACGGCTAGGCTCTTCCGGGTAGCAAACGGACTCCTCGGTGATTGTCACCCGGTAGGCGAAGGAATCTCCGAATTGAGAATCCACTATGGTCCTGGTTATCGGGTCTACTTCAAACAAAGAGGAGAAACCCTGATCATCCTCTTGTGTGGCGGAGATAAATCCAGTCAGAGACAGGACATAAAGCAGGCTAAGGAAATAGCCAAAAATCTGGAGGTGAACGAACATGACTGAGAAACTCTATGATTATGATTTCGCCGAGCAACTCGACGACATAGAGGCTATAGAGATCTTCCTCGAAGACGCTTTCGAGACGAACGACCCGGGCTACATAGCTCAAGCCCTCGGCGTAGTAGCCAGATCCAAGGGCATGGGTGAAATAGCCAAAAAGACCGGACTATCCAGAGAACAGCTCTATCGAAGCCTAAGCGATAAAGGCAACCCCACATTGCAGACCCTTCTCGCCGTCCTGACGGCTTTGAATCTACACCTTAAAGTCACGGCATAGTTCAACTATGATCAATAGGAAAGATGCCCCGGCGCTGGGGCGTCGGGGCTTATCGGGAAATCCCGGGCCTGCACTCCCGGGCTCATGTCTTATCATGTCACAATACAATTATACCAACCTCTCAAGAATTAGCACCTACCTTATCGGGGACACAGTACCCCCCTTAGTGGGGCCATTAGTAGGGACAAAATCGGCACTTTTCTTCTTCACCAGTGCAAGGCCTGTTGAAACCTCATCGAAGCCAGCCGGGCTATCTGCTCCGGGATCTCCTGACGGCGACGGGATACCGTCTTCGGGGACACTCTGCATTTATCGGCAACTGCTTGAAGGGGGGACCTATCCCCAAGCCTGGAATAATCCGTTACGAAGGACAGATGAAGAACGAACATATCCCAGTCCCGAGGAGAAAAGGCCCTCACCGCTCTGGTGGCCTCGACAACATTATCCCAGCCGATCTCCTTCAACGTCCTGTCGAGCTCGTCGGTCTGTCCCACCTGGTCCAATAGTTGTGAGACCGACGAGTCTTTGCATATCCTCACGCCCAAGTCGTCATTTCCTCGCGCCGCCTCAATGAGAGGAAGCCATTCCAGCCCCGAAGGACACGCCACGTCACCCAGAAGGATAGGGATACCCTCCGGATGAAACTGAATAAGCAACTCTATGATTCCCGTCAAGGCGTCTCTTCGATTCATGGAATGCCCCCTCTATTTTCAGATCTTCGTTCTTTTTTCTCCTTCTATCATAGCCCTGGTCACCGCATAGCGGCACTCCCGACAGCCCTCAGGTCGCCAGGAGCACCCCATTCCGTATTCGTTCTTGGGCCAAGGGGCCCGACAGGCTACCACCTCGTCGGGATCCTTGGCATCGTACACTCCGGGGATCATGGAATTACGGCACCTTCTCTTCGAGCTCGAAACAAATGGTCAAAGCCACCGGAGCACCGTTAGGTCCTTCGTTGACGGGTTCGATAGCACAGACCGAAGATCCAAATACCCTATCGCCATAGGTCTTCTCGTCTCCGTCGACTGACGTGTCAACAGAACACTCTATCTCCGAGTCTAGCCACCTTTCGTCTTTGTCGACGTAACTGGCGATACGCTCCAATAGATCTTTTACCGTGCTCATTCTTCACTCCCTCCCATCCCCCTCACCACCGGAAGCCTCCGGAGGGAGATCCCGACGGGGCGTCTTTCTTGTCCCGCTCCTTCTTGGCATCCAGATACGCACCGCATTTCCCGCCGTAGTATTCGGGCACGAACACGCCCGAGGCATAGTGTTTGCCTTTCCAGTATTTTCTCATCCGGATCTCGCCCCTGTAACCGTAGTGAGGGCACTTAGCCGGATTGCTACAGCTGTCGCAGTGCTCTCCCCAGTCGACCAGGGTTTCGTAGTCGCAGAGTTCTTCCGGAAAGAGTTCCCGGGTTATGGGGCCTATGTAGTTCAGCCTTTTACGTACGTAGTCCACGACCCGGTTCCACCGCTCTTCCTCGGAGCGTTCCCTGACGGCTATGCCCCTACGGGCCAGCATTTCCCTCAGGTCACCGACGAGATCGGGACCGCAGGCCTGACGGATCATCGGCAGTCTCCTTCCTGGTGATATTTGCCCTCCCGGATCTTGATCCAGTTGGTTGCCTTTATCACCCAGTCGAAGTCGCAGAATCTGCCGTCCACCAGAAACTTGCTCTGAGAGACGTACAAAAAGTACTCCCGCCAGGTTTTCAGGTCGGCCCATGGCCAGGGAGGGGCTCCGGGGTCGCCTTTGGTTCTCCATCGGGATCTCAGGGTATTCTGCCTGGTCTCCGAGAGGATCCTGACGCCTCGCTTACCCATAGGGACCATCACCTCGTCCCAGAGATCGGCTATGGCCCTGTAGGGACAGGGAGGCGGAGTCTCCCCCGGTTGGGGTACGATCTCCTCCCCGGGCACGGGGTCGAGGGGAAGTCCCGCCGTGTCTTCGGCGGACTTGCCCACTATGTCTTTATCGTTCTTTGGTTCTAGTTCTATGTCTCTAGTTCTGTGTACGTCTGACGGACACCGGGGGTCCGCCTGGCGTACACCGGGGGTACGTGAGACGGACTGCGGGAGTCTTTCTGACGGACTCTCGGTGTCCGTTTGGCGGACTGCCTGAGTGGAATCGGCGCCTCCCGTAAGGATGTATTTGTTGACCGTCTGGAATGATTTGTTGGACTGGGTCACCTTCTGCAGGACTCCGAACTCCACCAGTATCCTGAGGCTCTTGAAGAGTCGGTCTCTGCTGCACTTCACTTTTTTGGCCAGGGTCTCCGCACTGGGAAAGCATTCCCTGCCCGATCCGGCGTAGGCGCACAGTACGGCGTAGGTGGCTTTCGCATAGGCGTCTATTCCTTCGTCCAGCAGTACGGAGATGTCCACCCTGGCGAACCAGAACTTTCGGTTGTCTATTACTATGTTGCGCTCCACATGGTCACCCCCTGTAGCTCTCCTCGACGGTGCAGCCTCTGATCTGGCCTCTGCGACGATGTCGACCGGACTTTACCGCCGGGTCGTGCTCCATCGCCTCGAAACAATCCTCGTGATACTTCCGGTCTACGAACCGGCTCCCTCTGATTCCCCCGACGTAAAACTCCAGAAAGACATACCTCTCGTCCGGGTAGATACTCCCTCCGCACCAGTCGCAGCGATGCTCCTTCCGAGCTACTCGGCGGACCTTCTTTTCCGGACGGATCGGCTTCGATTGCGTGGTGGTGCTTTCCATAAAGATCACGTCCTCTCCGTATATCTGCTTGTGCTATACTTGGAGGCAGGGAGTAGAGACCTCCCTGCCTTGCTTATTTGTCTTTAGATACACGCCCGTTCGGTTGCCGCCGAGCGGGTTCTTTTTTGACCCTCCGACACGTCCCCCAGGTAGATTTGTCCCGCCACGTCCTTGCCTACATCGAATCCATCTCTCAGCCTGTTGCCGCACACCTCGCAAATATCGGTGCATCTAGGCCCCAGGTACATGACCTTCCCGATGATCGACCCACAGATGGAACACCGGCGTTCGATCATCAAACCGCCTCCTCACCGCCGACTATTCCACCCAGGCGAGTCTCGATCTCGGCCAGATCCTCTTTCAGGGACAGGTTTTCATCTATCGCCCGTTCCAGTTTCTTTTGCTGACGGTCGAAGGCCCTGTCCTGAACGACAATAAGCTCCCTGGCCATCGCTACCTCACGCCTCAGTGCGTCACGCTCACGACGCATTTCCCGGAACGACTCTCCGAAGAACCGCCGCATTACTACGACCTCCCCGCCATGGAGTAAAGGACATCCGCCTGATCCAGGGTTATCTGATCTCGCAGACAGGACCGGATGTCACCGTCGATAACCTTCAAGAGAGTCCGCCGGGCGTAATCCCCCATGTTGACCTCGTACCAACGCCCCTTTCTGTAATGTCTCAGTTTTCTCTCGATTGCCTTAATCAACCTCATTCAACACACCGCCCTTTCCGCGGATCTCACTCGACGTTCCAGAGTGGCCACAAGCAATTCGGCCTTCTTTTGTCGTCTTCTGGCCGACGAATCCTTGTATCTCTCGACCAACCTAGCCGCATAATCCAGCTCGGCCCGTTCCAGCTCCAACCTGTCTCTGAGCTCCGCAAGCTCTCGACCTGCCGACATACGGCACACCACCGGGCAATTCATCGCCGCCCTGATTCGGTTCGCCTCCGCCTCGGCGGCGGCCTTTCGGCGATCGTTTTCCATCATCGTTTTCTGGTGCTTCATAACCTGACCGTTCCACCTTTTGCTTTTCATGCCGAACACCGCTTTTCAGCCACCAGACGGGCTTTCAACTGACGCAGTTCCTCCACATCCCAGGCAACACGGCGAT
The DNA here is from genome assembly GCF_021568855.1 of Dethiosulfovibrio russensis. Lineage (NCBI taxonomy): Bacteria > Thermotogati > Synergistota > Synergistia > Synergistales > Dethiosulfovibrionaceae > Dethiosulfovibrio > Dethiosulfovibrio russensis. Next base: position 23,730 of record NZ_JAKGUG010000009.1, read on the forward strand.
CGGAAAGCCTATAGGGAGCCGGATAATCCCCCTTCTTGACGCCCTCCCACCAGGTAGACTTGCCTACCGGGAATATGGCCAGCACCTGTTCCAGACTCAGAAACAGAGGCTCGGGCCCCTTTTCAATACCGGACACGGCATCCGCAACCGCCTGTTCCAAAACGGGGCTCAACAGCTTTGCCGTCGACTTGGCCAGCAAAGGGGCGATCCCCTGAGACAGCTTTACGCAGAACCCCTGAAAATCATCGCCGAAGAACATGCGACATCCTCCTCTCCCGCCACCAGCGGACATCCATATCATTTAGCCCCCATTCCACAGGCTCATCCGAATGGATCCCTCGATCTCGGGTTTCGTCGTACAGATCGTAGATCGTGGCATCCTCCGGCATTCCTCTGGCGACCTCGACGACCGCTTTGGCCGTGTCGGCATCGGACATGGCCACCCACTTGTTACGCACCCTGACGACCGAACCATTGCGATAGGATCTATTTACCGGCCTCAGCCGCTTCATGGTTCCTCCTCCTTTCCATGTTTCACCGCCTTCAGCACCTCCCCGGCCAGGGGGACCAGGGCTTCCAGGAGATCCATAAACGCCTCGTTCTTCGGGTGGTTGATTCCGTCACCTACATCCAGCAGGAGATTCATGACCTCTTCCGGAGAATCGCATCGCTCGTACAGCTCTCCGATGGTTCGGATCAAATTGCTAAGACGGCACTGAACTCCCTTCTTGGATGCTTCCCACTCTCACGCCGATCGATCGAAGGAACCGTACTGATACCTCGATCTGCCTCGTCAGCGTCTCGATAAACACCTTTGTGTCCGCCTCGTCCGCTTGTCCATCCTCCAGATCCTCCAAAAAGGCCAGCACCTCCCCCGCTTCGTCACTCCTGAGATGAAGGTTGCCCAGCAGTTCCACAACCCCTCGGAGCTCCCCTACTAGAGACGCTACCCTAGGCGCCCCCGGGATCAGGCTGACACCTCCTCCTTCTCCCGGGGGAGGGGAGGGTTTGAACATTCCGGAGTAACAAACGTTTGCTTATACACCTTACCTAAAAGTTCAAGCTCATCGGCTCCAGGAATTCTATAACCCTTCTCGTAGTTTATGATCGTGTTCCTCGACAACCCCGTTCTGTTTGCCGCTTCAACCTGGGTCATACCAACTAAATCTCTCGCTGACTTCAAAACTTCGCCCCATTTGCTCATCTAAGATCACCTCCTCCCTTTCTCCTTGAGCACAATATCGTGTGCTTTACTGAGACAATACACCCTAAGCATACATACGTCAACCCAAAAAGCAAAAACACTTCTCCTTGCGTTTTGCCAACGATCGACGACAATTACATATAGATTGGGGTGTGAAATTATGGGGGATCTTCTAGCAGAAAGGATGAAAAGCCTAAGGACTCAGGCAGGCTTGAATCAAAAGGACTTAGCTGATATGACTGGGCTATCACGCAACACAATCATTAACTACGAGGGGAACAAGAGGAACCCTGACGCTAACTCACTTAAGCTGATTGCGCAGGCCCTGGGGACCACGTCATCATATCTCAACGGTGAAACAGATGACCCCGCCCCGCTAGAGCCACAAAACAAGGTAGAATCCAGAATTTTCAAAGACCCATCCCAAGTAGGAGAAAAGGTCTTGATGATCCCTATAGTCTCCGGAGTAAAGGCCTGCTGTGGGAATGGGAATCTGTATGCGCACGATGTCGAATGGGAAATGACCTCGGTCTACCCAATTCGAGAAAGCGAGTTGATCGGTTACAGCTGGCAGACGAAGGACTTCAAGATCATTGAGGTCGAAGGAGATTCCATGGCCCCCAGGATCGAAGACGGGGCGTGGCTACTCTTCGCCGCCGGAATAGAAGCTGAAAACGGCGATATCGTCGTCGCCATGTGCAACGGCAGGATTATGGTCAGGGGAATAGAGTTCGACAAGGAAGGAGGGATAACCCTAAGAGCGATAAACGAGAGCTATTTGGACAAGAAGGTACGTGAAGAAGAAGAGTTTTACGTGCTGGGAACAGTGATCGGAGAGGTGCCAAGGAAGGGGTTCAAGCTGATAGGGAAAATTTATTGACACAACATAGGGAGATGAAGGCATGTCAATAGAACTAGTTGTTATATTGATTGTAGCTATATCACTAGCATTCTTGTATTTATTGCAAAAACAACGGAAGCGACTTGACCAACTGTCAAAATACGAGCCGGTTGCAAACCTGGAAAAAGAGATATCTGACAAGAATAATGAGCTCAGCGCAAGACAAAAGGAACTTGAGGAAATCAAGAGAGAGACAGACCTCGCAGAAGAACGACTTAACGATACCCTTGCCGAGCTGCAAAAAGGCGAAGAAAAACTTGAGATACAATCCTATGGCATGTATGACCCCGAATTCGATTTTGAAACGTCGGAAGAATACAGGGCTCAGATAAAAGAGCTAAAAGAAAAACAAAAAAAGATGATAAAGAATAAGGTCGCGGTCTCAAGCGAAACTGGGTGGACTGTAAATGGAGACTACTCAAAAGGCGAGAAGATGATAGAACGAAACTCAAAACTTATGCTGAGAGCTTTCAATGGAGAGTGTGACTCAGCTATTTCAAATGTGAAATGGAACAACGCACCCCGCATGGAAGAGAGGATCAATAAATCATACTCAAGCATAAATCGCCTAGGCAAAAGCCACTCCATCCTTATATCAAATGAATATCTTCGTCTAAAAATTTCTGAAGTGCATGCTACTCACGAGTATCAAATGAAGCTATACGAAGAAAAGGAAGAGCAACGACGGATAAAAGAACAAATGCGAGAAGAACAGAAAGCACAAAAAGAAATCGAAAAAGCCATTAAAGACGCTGCCAAGGAAGAAGACCTGCTTCAAAAAGCAATGGACAAGATCAAGAAAAAATACGATCAAGCAAAAAACGAAGAAAAGAGCAAGCTGGAAGCAAAAATACTAGAGCTAAAAGAAAAATTAAAAGAAGTCGAAGAAAAGAACCAACGAGCTCTTTCTATGGCGCAACAGACGAAAAGGGGCTATGTCTATGTCATTTCCAACATAGGTTCCTTTGGAGAGAACATCTATAAAATCGGCATGACAAGACGACTTGAACCATTAGATAGGGTAAGAGAGCTAGGAGATGCCAGTGTCCCATTCAAATTCGACGTCCACGCTATGATATGGAGCGAGGATGCGCCATCCCTTGAAAGAGACCTACATAAACATTTCGCTTTCAACCAGGTAAACAAGGTCAACCATCGGAAAGAATTTTTCAACGCCTCTATCAAAGAAATCAAGGAAGAAGTCACGCGAATGGGGATAGAGGCCAAGTGGACCATGGCAGCAGAGGCAAGAGAATACCAGGAAACCCAAAGCATTAACCGTCTGATATCAGAAAACCCACAGGCAAAGGAAGCTTGGTTAAATCGTGAAATTTCCGTAGAAGATATTTCCATTTGGGATGACGGCGAGGACGAAATGGCTGCGAGTTAGAGCTCTCCATCCATCGAATCAAAGACTTTCACAAGGAGGTTCTTCGATGGGTATCGCCGGACGAGACGGCCGAAAAGCCTACGGAAGGTACCTTTCGGCCCGGAGAGGAAGGATACCACCGTCAGGGGTGGCGACTTGGTAGGAACCAACACATAAGAAAGAAAAAGGGAGGGACGAGGAACAACCATGAAAAAGCTTTTTACTTTGTTGGTGCTTACCATTCTCTTATTCTGCACCACAAAGGCATGTGCGGCCTTCTTGCCATTCGGACCGATAGGGTACGAACAAGCAGAGAAAATAGCCAAAGAAGCTTCTTCCAAAGACCCTGTAGCGGGGATCTACGAACTCACGAAGGGGATCTATTACCGGGGAAGGTTCTTGGTGCTCCCGAACAACTTGAAGGAGCGGCCAGAGGCTAAATATCTCGGCATAATCGTCAGGACGCAAAACCCATACGAGCCTCTTGGGGCCGTAAAGTTCTGGCTGACAGAGAAAAAGCCGCCAACTACGTTCCTCGCCGAGTACTACGATTTTTCCGCCATAGCTACTACAAAAGCCCAAGACAAAGTCACCCACATAACTCCAAGGCGGATAACGGTTCACCTAATGGGTCCAGTCAACTATCCACCTAATCAATTTATGAAGTTATACCCTTAAACACCTAAGTGTCCTAACACAAGGAGGTCCTTCGATGGCTATCGCCGGACGAGACGGCCGCAAAGCCTACGGAAGATACCTTTCGGCCCGGGACGGAGAAACACAGCAGGAAACGGAGAAAAAGAAGGGGCAGAGCGAGGAAGACCTAGAGACTCTGATGAAGATGCTGGCGGCGGAGGATCCGGACATCGACCTTAAGTTCCGCCACGTAGCCAAGAACGTCAGCAGGTTGGCCCCGGAAGATCGGGAGTTCCTGGCGACGCTCTTCAAAGCGGCACTGGGCAAGATTACGTTAGAGGATCAATACGGACGAGTACTGATAGGGAGGCAATAGAGGTAAGTTCCAAAGACCAAGCGCAGAAGGATGGAATGATAAACAACGGTACCAGGATCCGGGTGATGGCCCAAACCCTGTAGGGAAAGCAAAAATCGAATGGTGCCAAGGGAGAACTCGAATTGGTAATGGCACAAAAGAGCCTGGGAAGAATTAATATCTTTCTAGATAAAATCAAAAAAACAGTTTCCCAGAAGGAAAGAGCTTCTCTTGCTATTTACTTCCTCATATGGCATGATAGTATGTTTGTAAAAAGCCTTAGTTTTATTTTATTTGTGCGAGTATATGATCGTGTCAAATTATGGAGGATATAGCTATCATGGCAAATGCGGAACAGATAAAATCACTAATACGGTCTCACTTCAGCAACGAAAGAGAGCGATTTTATAGTATCGCTCTACAAGTTGCTGCCCATGAAGCTAAAAAAGGGCATATGGCTCTTGCTAATGATATTAGAGATATTATTTTAAAAGAAAAGAGCAAAAGTGGCCCTAATATTATATCTTTCCCCAAGGATCTCCGTGGCTTAGTTTTAACAGAAGAGCCTACTCTTCCACGGTCTTCTCTTGTTATGAGCAACGATCATAAGAAACGAATCGATCGAATTCTCCATGAATATAGCCAACAGGAAAAGTTGAAAGCCTACGGCTTAAAACATCGTAGAAAGATCCTCCTTATTGGCCCACCTGGAACAGGCAAAACAATGACAGCAAAAGTACTGGCTAAAGAGCTAGGGTTGCCTTTGCAAACAATACAGGTAGACCGTTTAGTAACAAAATTTATGGGGGAAACCGGCGCAAAGCTACGACAGATATTTGACCTAATCCAGCAAGAACTCGCCGTTTATTTATTTGATGAATTTGACGCTATCGGAGGAGAACGCTCTCGTGACGATGACGTAGGAGAAATGCGGCGTGTCTTAAACTCATTTTTGCAATTCATAGAACAGGATACTTCTGATAGTTTGATAGTGGCAGCAACCAACAACCCCTCGCTACTCGATCAAGCTCTTTTTAGACGTTTTGATGATGTCCTCTATTACGATAACCCTGACGAGAAGCAGAGAAAACAACTAATATGTAATGTTCTTGGGACTTTTGTCAATGCATCTTCGTTTAAATGGGACGAAAGCTTAAAACAAAGCGATGGGTTGAGCCACGGTGAAATTGATGGAGCATGTCGAGACGCCATAAAAGAAGCAATTTTATCCGACAAGGAGCTTGTCAAAGAAGATCGTTTGATCGTCATGATTCAAGAAAGGAAAGAAGCCAAGAGCGGCGGTGACATAAGGAGGTAATGGGTATATGCAGGTCAATCTTCCTCATCTCTTTATTAAAGACACAGCAAAAACACGAAAATTCACAACTCCCCCAAGAGATCACTCTAATGATCCCTCAAAAATAAGACCTGAACGTCAACGTGTTCCGCATGCAGATTTTCTTAAAAATAAATTTAACGAAGCCTGGCGAGAAGCCACAAACGCACAAATCGCGATAAATGCAACTGACCGAGAAGGTGTCTATTTAGAGTTCGGAGGAGAGGCGGGCTATGAACTCGCCACAAAATCACTTGAAGACCTTAAAGGATCTAAAAAAGCTCGTCTCCTTAATGTTAGAAAACTAAAGGAGAACGAAAACGACGATAACGAAACAACCTATGCAACTGTGTTTATCCCCAACAGAAAAAGGAGGAATTTTCTTAAAAAAATAAATAATTACCGTAACGACGGCAACACCAATGCCGCTCTTATAGAGACAATTTCCCAGATAAAACAAGTCGATTCAATTCAACCCTTTTGGCAAGATGACGTTAACTTGATTCCTGACGACAACCCCGTATGGTGTGAGGTTTGGCTAAGTTCCGACCTAGAAAGCGATGTCGCTGATTTTGAATCACTGCTTAAAAACCAAAGGATTTATTATGATTCTAATACCATTTTTTTCCCAGAAAGAGCGGTCAAATTAGTTAAGGCAAATCGAGCTCAACTGTATAGACTAATCCTTTTATCTGATCATTTGGCAGAATTTCGCCGTTCTAAAGAACTTTCCAGTTTTTGGGATAATTTATCCCCCCATGAGCAATCAGAATGGGCAAAAGAACTTCTCAGTAGAATACAAAAAAATGGGACTTACAATGATTTTTCCGTCTGCCTTTTAGATACAGGCGTCAATAATGGACACGTATTGCTCTCTCCAATATTAAAAGACAGCGATTGTCAAGCAGTAACACCAACCTGGCAAAGCAACGACTCTAACGGACACGGGACCTCTATGGCAGGAATCGCCGCATATGGGGACCTAAGCAGTGCATTGGGAAACAACAATCCTGTACTTCTTAGCCATTGCCTCGAATCAGTAAAAATAATCCCCCCTACAGGAGGAAACGACCAAAAACTATGGGGAGCCATCACTAGTCAAGGAGTCAGTTTAGCGGAAATTCAAGCTCCAAATCGTAAAAGAATCTTCTGCATGGCAACAACAGCTAATGAAACCAGGAACCCAGGTAGGCCTACTTCCTGGTCGGCTGAACTAGACCAAATTACTTCCGGTGCAACAGACGAGCCCCAAAGGTTATTAATAATTAGCGCAGGGAACTGCAACGATTACATGCCTTATTATTACAAACAATGCAACGCTGTCGTGAATGATCCCAATCAATCTTGGAATGCTATAACGGTTGGAGCTTACACTGAAAAAAGGGAGATAAAAGACCCCACTCTTTCAGGATACATTCCTATGGCACCATATCGAGGATTATCTCCCTTCAGCACAACCTCTTTAAACCAGTCTTGGGGAACAGAATGGCCCTTAAAACCGGATATATTGATGGAAGGTGGAAACCTAGCCTGCGGCTTCAATAATTCTGTGTGTCAGTGTAACGATTTAATGGATCTGTCTACATATCATCAACCAACCGTAGCACAATTCACACCCTTTGGGATGACAAGTTGTGCAACAGCAAAAGCCGCATGGTTTGCTGCTCAAATTCAGACACAATATCCGAACTATTGGCCAGAAACGATTCGTGCTTTGATGGTTCATTCGGCCCAATGGACCGATCAAATGATTCAGGATTTTGGAAATGGCATGAAAAACAAAACTGACGTTCGCAGATTAATTAAAGTTTGCGGTTATGGCGTTCCAGATTTGCAAAAAGCACTATATTGCGCATCAAATTCTTTGACCTTAATAGCCCAAGAAAAAATCCAACCTTTCCAAAAGAGAGGCTCAGCAGCACCATCCACAAAGGATATGCACTTTTACGAATTACCTTGGCCTAAAGAAGAGCTTGAGAGTCTCCAAGACATGCCTGTTGAAATGCGTGTGACCCTCTCTTATTTTATCGAGCCTGGCCCAGGAGAAAGAGGATGGAAAGATCGATACCGTTACCCTTCACACCTTTTACGATTTGAATTGATATCCCCTAATGAATCAAAGAAGGAATTCCTTTATCGTATAAATAAGGCTGACCGGAACGAGGCGGATAGAAATACACAAACAGGAAGCCCAAGCGACCATTGGAAAATCGGCTCTAATACTAGGGATAAAGGCTCGCTTCACTCAGACATTTGGCAAGGCACAGCGGCTGAACTCGCATCATCAAACTTAATGGCGATTATCCCTCGTATTGGTTGGTGGAAACAGCGTGCAAATCTGATGTGTTACAACAAAGAAACCCGTTATTCTCTTATCGTTTCCATAACTACACCGTCGCAAGAAGTGGATATATACACTCCTGTTGCCAATAAGATAGCTATAGCTACGCCGATAAGTTTAACATGACAAACAATATCAGTGGCTACAAAAGTGGCTACTAAATCACCTACATCCTTGCAATAGGCTAAAATATGGCTGTCACACCCTCCGCCAATAGCATATTCGTAGCCGTCCGGGAGAGTCCAATACCCGGACGGCTACTGTTTTTAATGAAAAAAGGCCCCGAGGATACCCGGAGCCTTCCATTCGGAAGTCCTGGGGAAAGGGCCGCAAAGGCCTTAAGCCCCTCTTTTAGGCTTACCTAACGTCCTGACTACCTTACCTATTATCTGGAATAGCCCTTCGTCTATATCTTCCACGGAAAAGGATCTGGGAGGGTATCTCAAGGAGGACGATCGTATCTCCGCCGCTCCGTTTCTCTGCCAATAGACCCATTTGACCGCCCAATCGCCGTTTCGCCCGAAGCTTACCAAAGCGGGGTCGCCATCGTACACCTCTTCCTCCGGATTTACCACGACTTGACTTCCATCCAAAATTCCGGCCTCTTCCATGCTATCTCCCTCCACCGTGATTATGAAGGGACGACGATCGGCGTTCACCGATACGGTTCCCAACAGCTCGCCGGGAAGCATTATAGAGTCCTCCGCATCTGCATAGACCTCGGCCATTCCACCTATGCCGTTTCCAGCACAGGCCACTGCTGTATCGTCGAGAATGGGAACGTCTATCCACTGAGAAAACGAGAGCTTTCCGGTAGACCCCCTGTGCCCGGAGCTTTTTCGATCTCCCTCTCCACTTACGAGATAACCTACGGAACACCCCAAAACGGAGGCTAAGTTTTCCCAAGTCTCTATGGAGAGACCTATTCTATCGTTTTCGACCTGACTTACGGTGTTTTGCTTTACCCCCGACAACCTGGCCAGCTCGGTCTGAGTAAGACCCTGATCTTTTCTGACCCGGCGCAATCTCTCCCCTCGAGTCATAGCATCACCTCCAAGGTTTATATCGAACTCTATTATCCATCAAACCGATATTTTATACAACCCCGCCCCAAAGATATCGGTTGACACGATGAAAAAGACGTCGTAATATCTGTATAAAAGATATTTGGAGGTGATCCCATGGACAGAGGCACCATAAAACTGATAGTAGAAAATGGGCATTTCATAGGATACGACATCAACCATAAAAAAAAGGTCCGCCGAACCGTGCTCACTGCACAGGCTATGGCGGACAGAATTCTGGAACGAGAGAGCTCGGGGTTCTTCGAAAAAAAGGGCCCTATGGTGGCTATGCCTACCGGTTCCTGAAGATATTATCCTCGGGAGATCTGTCTAAAAGCACGTCCGTACCGGGAACTACCGATTTTTCTCTGGATAAACATAGAGGACATAGTGCCGATATCATTTGATCTTCGCCTACAAAAGCCTGGGATAAAACGGCTCCGTCGGGAGACGCAATAAGACTTCCTCCGACGGATGCAGAAGCTGCGGCTACCACAAACAGTTTATTCTCCGCCGCTCTGCTTCTGGCCAGATGCTCCGTCATAGGCCCATCAGGGGCAAACCAAACGAGTATCTCCGCCCCCTCGATCGCCTGTATTCTAGAGATCTCCGGCACGTAACCGTCCTCCTCGATCAAGATTCCCCAGGCTCCTATGTCGGTTCGAACCACGGGAACCGCATCTCCCAGACCATGGCCGTGGCTACCGAGAGAGACATTACAGACCTGGCCATTTTTGATCGACCACGAGATCGGCCCTTTAGGACCGTTTTCTCGGGCAAAGACGATCCACATATTTTCATATGACCGAGATAAATCCAGCAGAAGCTCCATCGCTAAGGACTCCATCTCATCTGAGTCTGGCAGCGGAGACAGGACCAACAGATCGGCTCTCTGAAGCCAGGCCTGGCGGACAAAGCTCTTTACCCTATTCAATACGACCAGTGAATCCCAGTCCAATTGAGCCAAAGAGACCATAACCACAGCGGCTTCCCCTTGAAAAACAGGGAATTTTTCCTCGATCAATGTGCCACAGATACCCTCTTTGAGTGGGACCATGCTGAGACAGTTGGACAGATCGATTTCCTCCACCAGCACACCTGGATCCTTCGATTCCAGGGCGGCTACAGAGCGACCTGAAGGATCGTATATGCCAGATCTTCCACAGTAGACGACCGATCGGTTTTCCATGCCGGATTTGTTGGCCATAGCTATCCAGACACAGTTTTCAAAGGCCCTTACCGGTAGCATGAAATTTACCTGCTGATTTAAAAGCAAATCAGCATCCTTTCCAGAAGATGTAAGGTTGGCAAGATCCAATATCAGATTTGCCCCTTTACGGGACAGATTACGAATCACTTCGGGATTTCTGGCATCAGCACATATCAAAAGTCCGATCTTGCCCCAAGGGGTATCGGCCAAATCGTAGGAGTGAGCTTTTTTGAACCATCGATCGTCGAAATGCCACAGAAAACGCTTGCCTTCCTCCAGAAGGATCTCCCCATCCGGATCGATGAGGACCGCTCCGTTTATCCAGCTTCCGTTTTTGTGAAGTGCCAGACCTACGGCCAGATAAACTCCGTTTTCCATGGCGGATTCCCTGAAGCTTTCCAGAGCCCTTCGAGATTCATCCGGAGAGTCAGGATCCTCGGCCCAGCGATCCAACACATATCCCGGGAAAACAGCCTCGGGAAGGACCACTATCTGAGCTCCAAACCCAGAGGCCTCTCTTATGCCATCGAGGGCTTCCTTTAAGGACTCTTGCCTTTCCTCCACGTCTCTAGCTCTCAGTTGAACACAGGCGATCTTCAACCTCTTAGAAGTCGACATCATCGCACCTCCTCTTCGTGTATGGTCGTGAACCTACAAAACCATATTACACTATCGTCGAAATAGGGAGTCCATATGCTAGCCATAAGGCTAGACGAACAGCTGGCATGCTCGTAAGTCCATCGAGAACTATCTGGACGACATGGAAGACTGCTATCTCGCTGCTGAAGCTATGGCCTTGAGCAGGAAAAAAGGGGCTAAGCCGTTAAGTTCAGAAGAAGTGAGGCTTGAGCTTGACTTGGACGATTGAGTACGACGTTGCCGCAGTAAAAGGCCTTAAAAATGTAGGCAAACTTGGATATTATTGGCGTTACAGGGTCGGTGATTACCGTCTGATATGCTCGATCGAAGATAGCAAAGTCACCATCCTGGTGGTGCTTATAGACCACAGGGGAGACGTGTATAAAAAAGGATAGAGAGGCCCGGTGCGCAGAACTCCGGGCCTCTTCTTTTTTCAATAAGCCTCACCGGCTATATGCCGAAAAGTATTTCATGATACAGCATCCTCTTGGTTACAATGAGGGTATGACAAAAGCCCCACCTTCAACCCTGTGGCGACAGGGAAAGATGGGGCTTATCACAATGGATCATGTCACGACTGACCATGACTAACCTATTAGCTATTATGCAAATCCGTCGTTGTTGGAGGGCTTATCTGATTTAATCAAAAGCCCTAAACTGTTGGTATCACAGGCATTGGCTGCCCCGCCTGGATTCGAACCAGGATCGACGGAACCAAAATCCGTTGTGCTGCCTTTGCACCACGGGGCAAAAAACACATCGCAAGGGGTATTATAGAGTAGAAACGGCTAAATTTCCACCGTCTCTCTCATCTTCTCTATCTCCTCGCTCAGAGGTGCCTCCACGTCGGACTCCAGATCGAGCTTTACCAGTCGACCGTCTCTCACTACCTGGGAGGCTCCGACGAAAAGATGGACCGTCTTTCCGTCCTTATCATCCACCCTGAAATCGCATAGACGACCCGGTCTGAGAGGTCCTATCTTTCTATTTCCGAAGGCAAATGTCCCCTTCCCTATCTCATCGATCACGGAACGCGAGACAACCCCGTCATATCGATCCTTAAGGAAGGATCTCTCGTTCTCCAACGACAGATCGTCGTTGCTAGCCTCTCCATCGGTTCCGAGAAACAGGGGAATAGAGGAATCGACCAGGGCTGGAAGGTCGGTAAAACCGACTCCGACCCTATCGTTCATCCTGGGATTCAAGACTGCGGAAATCCCTCTATCGGCCATCAAGGCCCTCTCCGTTTCGTCCACCCAACAACAATCGGACACTATCATTTTATCAAGACCAGGTACCTTGCCTGAACTCACCAGAGAATCCAGGAACTCCACAGGACGACATCCATAACTATCAAGGGATATGTCGACATCTCCCTTGTCCTCCGATAGATGAAACTGGACGGGACGATCCAACTCGTAGCCGACACGGAGGGCGGTCACGATAGCGTCCTCGGTGGAACCGTGCATGCTGTGAACTGCCGGCGCGACCACGACATCGGATCCCTCAAGCTCCATAAGCTCCCTGAGATATCTCTCTCCGTCCTCGACGGTCTCGTAATACCCCTCTTGGGACCTTCTCTTTCCCTCATAGGCGTCCTTGGATATAACATCGTAGGTCATCCTGCCGAAAATAAGCCTGATCCCGACGTCCCTTGCCGCCGCTATGACCTCTCTATCGTACAGGTTTCCCCTGCCGTTATGCAGGTAGAAGGAGACCATGACCGTCGACGTACCGTAAAGGGCCATTCTGGAAAAAGCCCTTCGGCATGCCAGTCGAACCTGCCTGGGAGTGAGGAAGGGACTGTAACGGTAAATGGTGTTACGACACCAGGTACCCAGATCCCAGGCGGGATCGACCATATCGACATATATGGATTGTTCCGGATGAGAATGAGCGTTGAACTGTCCCTGTCGAATCACGGCATCGGGATGGAATACCCTTACGGGAACCGACCCGGAAACGGTCAACTCTCCCCATCCTACCGCCTCTATCCTATCGCCATTGGCCAATACGTAGCCACGATCGATACGTCCGTCAAGCTCTAGATAACCTACAAAAAGTCGTCTATTATTCAAAATCATTCCCCCATCTCCATCAGAAGATAAGGATATTATACCGCTAGAAGTGAAAAAGTTCGCCCGAAAATTTTCTTAAAATCCGTCATATCCCTCTCGACGGCCCATCTCTCCAGCTCCCACTCCTCCGGCTCTCTCAGGCTCAAGGATAGACGAATCCTCTTCCCCTCGCTCTCGAATATGGCCCCCTCGATGATAGACCGATGGCTCCTGTCCATGCTCTCGGCCATCCTCAAGAAAACGCCGCATTTTCTTACTACCGCGATTCCCCAGCCATCGAGACAGGAAATCATGGGGTCGTTTTTTTTAGGCCTCTTCCCTCTGTGATAGTTGACCAAAGAGGACATAATCTGAAGTTCCATGTCGGTAAAACCCAACAACTGGGCGTTTCTCACGATATACGCGCCGTGGTGATGGTGATCGCTGAAGGAAAGGAACATGCCTATATCGTGCAGCAAAGAGGCATAATAAAGAAGCTCTCTCGCGCCTGCACCTAGATCGTGGAGCCCTAAATTCCCGGAACTGTCGAATAGATCCAAGGCTAGTTTGGCGATATGCCTTCCGTGTCGTTCGTCGAACCCACATGAGCGCCCCAGCCGAAGAACGCTCTCCTCCCTGATGGAAAGTCCCTCGATCAGACCGTGTTTCACTAGGTAATCCTCGAGCATACCGTTTCTAAGGCTTCTGTCGGTCACGGTAACCCTGTCGAGGCTGAGCTCCTCCATGACGGTCTCCATGATAGCCGCACCGGTTATTATTATGTCCTTTCTTCGGCTGGACACGCCCTTTACCTTTTCCCTCTCGTCGGCGGACATAGGACATAAAACTCGAGAGACCTTTCTCAACGCGTCCAGGGGCAGGACAGGACCGTCCACGGGAACGTCTATCAAGTCGGGAAAAAGCCCGGCGGCGATTTCCTGTAGATGTCTAGCCGTTCCGGATGACGCGAAGACCCTCTTGAACTGAGACGATCTTATGTGTTTTAAAGAGCGGATTCCTCGTCCTCTTACGTAGCGCTTCATGTCCCTGTAGAGTTCTTTCGAGACAGGACCAACATAGTCGGAGGGGAAAAAATCGTTATAAAGCCTTATAGTCCCGGCCTTTAGGGAATCCAGAAAGGAAAAATCATTCTGTCCTCCCAGGATAAGCTCGGTACTTCCTCCGCCAATATCTATAAAGAGAGCTTCGTCGTTACCTAGATGGTAGCCTCTGGCCACTCCCAGGTGTATAAGCCTGGCCTCCTCCAGTCCCGATATAATCTTCAGATCGAGACCAGCTTCTTTTTTAACCCTGTTGATAAAGACATCGGCGTTTTCCGCGTCCCTCGTGGCTGAGGTAGCTACGGCCATAACGTCCGAGACTCCCAGGCTCCGGGCTAACTGAGCGAAGCGACTCAGCACCAGGATCGCTCTATCCATGGCATCTGAAGTTAACATATTAGTCTTGAATTCGCCCTCGCCGAGGCGAACCGACTCTTTTTGATCCGACAGCACGTGGAAAACTCCGTCGTTACGCAGAGAGACGACCAAGACCCTGGCGGAGTTCGTCCCCAGATCTATAAAAGCGGCTCTCCTGTCGTTTGCCTCTCCCGGCCCCATCGAGCCACCTCCTCCTTAGATTTCGTCTCCTAACAAACCGTTCCAAAACCGATCTTCCGAAAGTCCTTGCCACCATTCCATAAAAACGACCTTCTCGGAGGAAAAACGGTCTGTCAATGAATTCCGAAAGGCTTTCACGTCCGATTCGATCTTGCGAAATCCCCTGATATGGCCGAAATAAACCCTGGTCCTCTCCTTTTCATCCTCCAGAAAGATCGGCAGCCACTCGATCCAGAGGTCCAGATCGTGGATAAGCCCCAGTCTATCCTGCATCTCCTTCAGGATAGAGATGGACTTTTTGAAGCCTCCCCCTGTGGCAGGATCGTAGATCTCCATGGTATAGCGAAGTTTTTTGCCGTCTTTTCTCAGGCGATGCCACGACTCTCGGTTGTATCCGCTTCGCACGAAGGCATCGTGACCGACGACCCGCAACGTCCTGTCCTCCAGAGCCGAGTCTATCCACACCCTGGGGAAATCGTCTTCTCTGCCGTCGTCCAGGTAGCTTTTACCCATCAGAGGCCTTAGGCGATCGCTCACCGCATCCCAGAGATTCCACCGAAGGGAACTTTCGACGACATCCAATAAAAAAGGATTCAGGGCCTCCCTCCTCTGCCTCAGTCTTAGAGAAAGTCTATCGATACCGACTGTTCCATAGTAGCCACATTTCCCCTCGTCGGAGAGGAACTCCACCCTCACGTCCAGGTCTCTGGCCTCTCCCAATCCTCTGCCGAGATCCCTGAGTTTCCTTCTCCATCCCTTGATATCCGACTCGGAGAACAGCCCATCCATGAGCTCCAATACCGATCGAATCCTTCTGGTAGCCACTCTGGCCTTATGAAGCCACTCGACGTCAGAGTCTCTCGACAGAAGTTTTTCCGAACTCTCCCTCAGCTTCTCCATATGGTTCAGCAGAATTCTGCCACAATACGAGTCGTGTCTCTCTCGCTCTTTCATGTCACTCATCCTCCAAAACGGGGTTCCAACCCTCTCGATGGTCCATCATCCATCTTTGAGAGTCGAAGGGATGTTCCTCATCCGAACAGGAGACCTTGACATAGCTTCCGTCGGAAAGGAGCTCCCAGGCGTTGGCCGTGTCTTCCAGATGTCTCATCAATAGGTCGTCCACAAGAGATCGACGGAGATTAGGATCCTCTATGGGCGTCAGTACCTCGACCCTTCTGTCCAGATTTCTGGGCATTACATCGGCACTTCCTATAAAAAGTTCATCGTCACCTCCGTTTCGGAAATAGAACATCCTGGCGTGTTCGAGAAACCGTCCAACCAGGGACGTAACCCTGATGTTCTCGCTGATACCTGGCAAGCCGGGTCTAAGACAGCATATCCCCCTCACCTGGAGATCCACCTTGACCCCTGCGATGGAGGCGTTGTAAAGGGCTCTGATGCTTCTAGGATCTACCAGCTGATTCATCTTAAAGGCGATATACCCGTCTCCATCGCTCTTTTGTCTCTCTATCTCCCTGTATATCCTGCTGATTATTCCTTTTCTAGTCGTCATAGGGGAGACCAGAATTTTTCTGTAGTCTTGCTGGTGGGAGAAGCCGGTCATAGCGTTGAAAAGCTCCGTGACGTCGGCACATATGGCCGAACGAGAGGTAAAAAATCCCAGATCGGCGTATACCTTGGCGGTCCCAGGATTGTAGTTGCCCGTACCTATATGGACGTAACGACTGAGCCTGTTCTGTTCTCTTCTTATGACCAGACATAGCTTGGCGTGAATCTTAAACCCCAGCAGACCGTAGACGACGTGTACGCCGGCGTCCTCGAGCGCTTTAGCCCACACTATGTTCTGCTCCTCGTCGAACCTGGCCTTTAACTCCACCACGACCGTCACCTGTTTGCCGTTACGACGGGCCTCCATCAAAGCCGCCACTATGGGAGAGTTGGAGCCGGTCCTATATAGGGTCTGCTTTATCGCCAGTACGTTCGGATCCGAAGCGGCACGCCTTATGAAATCCAAGACTGGGGAGAAGCTATCGTAGGGGTGATAGAACACCAGATCCCTTTTCTTTATCTGAGGAAGTAACGGTTCCACTCCCGATAGTGGATAGGGCAACCTGGGGCGAAAGGGCTCGTCCTTCAAGTCAGGCCTGTCCAATCCGACCAACTGCATTATACGGGACATCCCCATCTGTCTCTTACATCGGATGACCTGCCACTTCTCGAGGTGGAGCCGTCCCATCAGGAAATGGCGCATCTCCTTTGGCATGTCGGAGGAGATCTCAAGTCTTACGACGTTGGCGAAATGACGCCGTTCGACCCCTTCCACCACGGCCTCCATGAGATCGCCTGCATCGTCCTCGGCGATCTCGATATCGGCGTTTCTGGTGATACGGAACAGATGGGCCTCCAAAACACGGTATCCGGGAAAAAGCGTGTCTATATGGGCTTTTACCAGCTCCTCTATCCAGAGAGACTCTCCACCGCTCCTGAAAGTGAGTCCCAACTTACGGTAAACGGAGAACTCGCTGCCGGTAAGAACTGCTACAAAAGGTTTAAAACTATCAGGAACCTTTACCCTGGCGAAGTGAATGGCCTCGCCGGGATCCTGAAGCATAACGAGAAAGTTAAGACTCAGATTGGAGATCTTGGGAAAAGGCCTTCCAGGGTCTATCGCCATAGGGGTTATAACCGGAAAGATCTCCTTTATGAAGTACCTTCTCAGACCTTCTTTGACGTCCTCGGAGATCTCGGCGTAATTTTTGATCGGAATTCCCTTTTCCAGCAGCTCGGCCTTCAGATTATCCCAACAGCTGTCCGCCCGATCCAACAGATAAGACAGCCTGGAACGTATTGCCATCAGCTGATCAGCCGGAGACAGCCCATCCACCGAGAGCTCCTTGACCCCCTCTATGTATTGCTGTACCAGTCCGGAAACGCGGACCATAAAAAACTCGTCCAGGTTGTTATGGAAGATGGACAGAAACTTGACCCTTTCAAGAAGAGGGTTATCTCTGTCCATGGCTTCGACCAGAACCTTCTCGTCGAAATCTATCCAGTTGAGCTCTCTGTTGATATATAGATCGGGGTTGTGTAAATCGGGCAGATTTTTCGAATCGGACATATGTATCCTCCCTCTCTCGTCAAAAGGACGATAAAAAAAGCTATAATAAAAATACCGCTATAAATAGAACTAGGCTATCGAACTCTCTGTGTCAAGGGCTGGGAACTTAAAACAGTCTACAGCCACATCGATAAATTCAACGTTACAGAGAGGTAAAAATGAAGGAGGTGCCCCGAGATGTTAGACAAGATGGATCTTTCCAGAAAGCTTACCAAAGAGGAATTCTCCGACATGAAAGACGACCTCACCAAGAGGCTGGGAGAGCTCCAAAGAAGACAGAGAGATGCCGATATCCCGGTAATGGTGGTCTTCGAGGGATGGGAGGGATCCGGTAAAGGGGCCCTCATGAACGAGCTTATATTGCCCCTGGACCCCAGAGGTTTTTCGGTATACAACGTGACGGACACGATAGTCTCCGATAAATTCTACCCTCCTATGTACCACTTTTGGAAGATGCAGCCTCAGGGAGGGAGAATGGCTATCTACAACCGCTCGTGGTACAGAGAGGCGATGGACTCATGGCGGTTGAACGAAAAGGACGGGGCTGCCCTTATGGCAGAGAAGATGGAGGAGATAAGATCCTTCGAAAGACAGATCGTAAACGGCGGAACCCTGCTGATAAAGCTGTTTCTCCACATAGACAGGTCGGAGCAGAAAAAAAGGCTGAAACGGCTGAAGAAAAACGACCTGGCCCAGGAGGTCCGGGACAAAGAGGGCCTCAACGCCTACAAAGACTACGACGACATAATGCCGGTGATGGAGACCATCATAAGAGAGAGCGATCGAGCCTACGCTCCCTGGACGATAGTGGAGGCTCACGACAGGCGATTCGCTACGGCTAAGGTCCTGTCCACCGTAGCCCGGGCGCTAGAGGAGCACCTGGACAGAATGAGTCCTGCTTCCGTTCACGTAGGACAAACCGAGACCAGCGATCTGGAGGAGAAAATCGACACCCCGACGGTTTTATCCAAGGTCGACCTGTCTCTGGACATACCGAAAAAAGAATACTCGAAAAAACTCTCGTCCCTTCAAGAGAGGGTAAGAGAGATGGAATACGCCCTATACCGGGAAAGACGGCCGATGATAGTGGCGTTCGAGGGATGGGACGCAGCTGGCAAAGGGGGCTGCATAAAGAGACTCACCCAGAAGATGGACCCCAGAGGCTATCAGGTAATCCCGGTAGGAGCCCCCAACGACCTGGAGAAAAAACACCATTATCTATGGCGATTTTGGGAGGCTTTTCCCAAAGCAGGTCACGTGGCCATATTCGACAGAACCTGGTACGGTAGGGTCCTGGTGGAGAGGATCGAAGGGCTCTGCTCTCCTATAGACTGGAAGAGAGCCTACAGCGAGATAAACGAGATGGAGAAACAATGGCACGATTTCGGAGCGGTGATCGTGAAATTCTGGCTTCAGATAGACAAGGAAGAACAGTTGAATCGTTTCCAGGCTAGAGAAGAGGACGAGGACAAACAGTGGAAGATAACTGAAGAGGACTGGCGAAACAGGGAAAAATGGGACCAATACGAGAAAGCCGTTGAGGAGATGCTGTGGCGCACTAGCACCACCTACGCCCCCTGGACTATCGTCGAGGCCAACTCGAAGCTACACGCCAGGATAAAGGTTCTCCAGACCGTTCTCGACGCCGGACTAGAGGCACTGGGACCGAAGGCCCTGTCGAAAAAGACAGAATCGAGGTAACATCCATCCGAACCTCATCGAGGACAAGACAAAGGAGGCAACCCAGTTGAGAAAAACGGTCATATCCATAACCCTGCTGATATTCGTTCTGATAGCGACTTCCGCCCAGGCGGCGGAGTACTCGGCCACCATGGTCACGAAGAGTTCGGAAGGGACCTTCAAAGCCAAGATATTCGTCAAGGGGAAATGGCACCGACACGAACAACCGGAGGCGGTAATCCTTTTCGACGAGGAAACAGGCAAGACCTACTCCATAGTACCGGCAGAGAAAATCTACATCGAGATGGGAGAGGACGAGGAAAGCGAGGAAAGCCAATCGATACTCAACTCTCCAGAGGATCTGAAAATGGAGGTAGGACAGACCATCTCCGACGAGGACGGGAAAATAGAGAGGCTTCCGTCGGAGACCGTCGGAAAGTATAGATGCGACGTATACAGACACACCCCCCAGGAGGAGGACTTCGGACCTTCCACCATATGGTTCTCACCCAAACTCGAGACCGCCGTCAAGGCCATGTCGGAGACTCCTATGGGGACGATCACAATGGAATACGTCGATATAAAGGAAGGACCTCAGGACGAAAAGCTGTTTACCATACCCGAGGGTTACAGTAAAATGGAGCTCAATTTCTGAGATCATCGGACCGGAGCCTTAGGCTCCGGTTTTTCGTCGAAGTATTTCAGACCAGGTACTATGAATAGGCGCTTTTTATCGTATAATGATAACTCCCCATAGACCCAAGAGGTTAGAGACAAGAGTAAAAAAGGAGGAATCATCGTGGAGAGAAGAGAAGCCGCGATAGCTCATGTAAGTTACCATTTGCCGGAAAGAAAGCTGACGAACCGGGATCTGGTGGAGGAATTCGGGACCTGGACGGAACACAAGATAAAGAGCAAGACCGGCATAGACGAAAGGCGCATAGC
Source organism: Dethiosulfovibrio russensis (assembly GCF_021568855.1). Classification (NCBI taxonomy): domain Bacteria; kingdom Thermotogati; phylum Synergistota; class Synergistia; order Synergistales; family Dethiosulfovibrionaceae; genus Dethiosulfovibrio; species Dethiosulfovibrio russensis. Next base: position 44,168 of record NZ_JAKGUG010000009.1, read on the forward strand.
AGGAGAAGACGAGACAGCGTCGGTTCTCGCAACCGTTGCGGCGGAGAGGCTTTTCCAGGAATCGGGAATTCCTCGGGAATCGGTGGATATGCTCCTTCTCTGCACCGAGACGCCGGATTACATAATGCCTTCCACCGCCTGTATCGTCCACGATAAGCTGGGGCTAAGGAAGGACTGCGGCGCCCTGGATTACAACCTGGGATGCTCCGGCTACGTCTACGGACTTTACATGGCCTCGGCCATGGTCAGATCGGGTATGGCCGAAAAGGTGCTCCTTATCACCGGAGATGTCCTTACCAGATACGTCCATCCCGGAGACAAGAGCACCAGGACGATCTTCGGAGACGGATTTACTGCGACCCTGGTGTCCTCCGAACCGAAAGAAGTTCCCGGAACCATAGGCAGTTTCGTCCTCGGAACCGACGGAACCGGACACAAGGATTTAATAATCCCCGCTGGTGGAACGGTTTCTCCCTGTTGCGAAGAGACCAAGGAGCTGTACACGAACCGATACGGGAATTCCAGGACCAAGGAAAACCTGTATATGAACGGACCGGAGGTTTTCGCCTTCGCTGTCAGAGAGGTTCCACCGGTGATAGAGAGATGTCTCGCTGACAACGGGATCTCCATGGAAGAAATCGACCTGTTCGTCTTCCATCAGGCGACCCACATGATGTTGGAAAAACTGCGAGAGATAATGGAGATACCGGAGGAACGATTCGTCGTGGACATGGAGGAGACGGGGAACACCGTCAGCTCGTCGATACCCTTGGCTTTGAAAAGAGCTCAGACCTCTGGGAGGTTGAAAAAAGGCGACACCGTCCTCGTCTGCGGTTTCGGAGTAGGCTACTCCTGGGGAGCCACGGTTATCCAAATGTAACAGATGAACGAGGCGTGGTTCCTCGGAACCACGCCTCGTTCATCTGTCGAAAAGACAGCGGGATGCGAAACAGGGGTCGCTGGTGAGGTTCACCCCCAGCTTTCGAAAGGCGACCTCGTCTCCTGGCAAGGGAATATGGGAGAGGTGGACCTCGCAGCTCTCCAATTCCCTGAGTTTCTCCACCGCCTCGGCCGCTACAGGATTGGTGGCCGCACAGATGCTGAGGGCGGTCATCGTCTCCTCCAGATCCAGCCCCAACATCTTGTCTCCCAGGATATCCTTCTTGAGGTGCCCCAGAGAATCTATGACGTTTATGGAGAGAAGGTCGATTCCGTCGGGAATGCCGGCCAGTATCTTCACAGCGTTTATGACCAGACTGGATGCGGCGTGAAACAGATGGGAGTTCTTTCCAGTCACGACCGTGCCGTCCGCGAGCTCCATGGCCGCACCGGAAAAGACCCCGTCGGCCCCTTTTCCCTTGGCTTTTGCGTCCCTAGCGGCATTCCTGGCGGGGACCACCACCGAACGATCCTCCGGCTTCACCCCTAGTTCCTCCATCAGGATGGATACCTTCTGCACCGCCGCCTTCTCTACGGCCCCAGATTGATAATCGCAGGAGTAATGAAAATATCGGCGAATTATCTCCTGGGTCGCCGCCGATCGAACCGCATCGTCGTCGTCTATGCCGAAGAAAATCTGGTTGACCCCCATGTCGGTAGGAGAGCGATAGCGGGAGCGTTCCCCGGTTATCTTCTCCAGAATATGTCTGAGCAGGGGAAAGGCGTCGAGATCCCTGTTGTAGTTTACCGTCCTCTCGTCGTATTCCTCTAGATGAAAATGATCGATCAGGTTCACGTCTCCAATGTCTGCCGTAGCGGCCTCGTAGGCCACGTTGACGGGGTGCTTCAAAGGCATATTCCAGACTGGAAAGGTCTCGAACTTGGCGTAACCGGCCCTGATACCCCTTCCGTGCTCGTGATACAGCTGGGAAAGACAGGTAGCCAGCTTTCCGCTTCCTGGCCCGGGAGCGGTGACCACCACCACCGGTCTCTCCGTCTCGATATAGGGGTTCGCCCCGTACCCCTCGGGGCTCACTATGGTATCCACGTCGGTAGGATATCCTTTTGTGGACCTATGGACGTAGACCTTGACCCCTCTGTGCTCAAGCTTATTCCTGAACATAACTGCCGCAGGCTGATCGTCGAAACGGGTTATCACGACGGCCCCTATCGCAATATCCCTCTCTGTGAGATCGTCTATTATCTTGAGAACATCCATGTCATAGGTGATGCCAAAATCGGCCCTCATCTTCTTTCTCTCGATATCCCCGGCGTATATACATATCACGACCTCGAGCTTATCTCTGAACCTCTCGAGGAGCTTCATCTTCACGTTCGGCTCGAAACCGGGCAGCACCCTGGCGGCATGATAGTCGAACATGAGTTTCCCCCCGAACTCTATGTAAAGCTTGTTATCGAATTCCTCCATTCGACGTAGGATCGCGTCCGTCTGCCGCCTGAGATATTTCTCCGAGTCGAATCCATACCTGACCATAAAGAGCCCCCCAAGGTCCTTAAAATAGCGTCTAGCACCTACGCTTTTGGTCCATCGTTACGATAATCAACGAAAGAGGACAGACGAAAACGCCTGTCCCCTTTATATTTCCCTATCCCTTAGTATATATCTAGAGTTTCTCCTTTTTCAAGGCCGCCTCCACTTTTTCTATCCTGGAATCGTTGGCGATGGGGAACCAGCTTTTCCACTGATCGGGGTAGTTTTTCAAGAACCAGATAGCTCCTTTTTCGATGGAGGTGTCGTTTTCCTCCACGTAGGCCAAAGCAGCGTTGGTCTGACCGAGCGTAGATTCGTAGTTGGCAAGTATCGTTACGGCATGAGGAGACTTTTCGACCAACGCCGTGCTGACCCCTATGTGAACCTTAGAGGGGGGGAAGGCACAGCCGTAGGTCTTCTCGTCCCATTCTGAATGCTCGTAGGCTGGTTCCTCCAACATGGTCATATCCAACATTCCCATGAGAGGAGTGGGCTCCCAGTAGTAGGCGAAAATCGGCTCGCCCTTTTCGTAGGCAGAGAATACTGCGGTCGCCAAAGCTGCAGAGGAACCGGCACTGAAGTTCTCGTAGTACTCATCAAGTCCATAGGACCCCAGCTTGACCGTGTTCACCGTATAGGTAACCCAGCCGGTCGGACCGTTGTAGAAACGCCCCTTGCCCTTGTCTCCTCCTGCCTTAGGTGCAAAAAGGTCCTTGTACTTTTTCAGGTCCTCGACGGTCTTGAGATCAGGAGCCATCGGTTCTATCCCTCTCTCGGGATCTCCTTCGACGACATAGGTAGGCACGTACCATCCCTGGACGGCGTCCGGATAGGTTGTCCCGAGGTCGAGAACCTTGCCTTGCTTCAACAGCTTTTCCCAGGATTCCTTTATGTTGTCGGACCAGATCTCGGTGGTAGCGTCGATATCGCCTCTGGACATACCCATCAGGATAGGCATGGTCTCGGCGAACTCGTACTCGACCTTCACGCCCAGAGCGTGTTCCAGGACGAAACCGGCGATCCTGTTATGAAGCTGAACGCTATCCCAGCTGAAATCACCCATCTTGATGGTGGGAACCTTTGCCGCCATGGCGGGAAGGGACATAAAACACATAAGGGCCACTAGAAAACCTATCACGTAACGATTACGATATGGCATTGCATACCTCCTTTGAGTCTATGGTCGCCTAGGCGACCTTCGTGAATACCGGTTGAAAAACATTAAGGGGAAAGGGAATTGATTATCGAGATGATAAGTAAACTCTGTTTATTGTACCATCGATACTATGAGAGGTCAAAAAGAGGCGCCCCGTCAGGACAACGGGGCGCCTCTTTTGAATTAATCCAGGGTAAGCCTTCTGGTCTCCAGGTAATACCGCTTTTCCGAAGCTTCCCCTATGGAGAATGTCTTTCTGGGATAGGGTCCTACATTGCGGATCCTGTCGAAGAAGCTCTCCTTATCCACGTCGGGCAGCAGAATCCCGATATTCCCATCCGCCCTGGAAAGCTGAGATACTACGTCTTCACCGTGAATGTAGTCTACGGCAACGTCATCACGGCCTTCAAGATAGTCGTCCAAAAATGCCTGGATGTGCTCCACCGTCAACTCCGGGCCACTTTTGACGAAGGAAAGGCTTCCCTCGGTCGTCCCGTAGGAGAGCCCTATCCGGTGCTCGTCTCCGTCTCTTCCTGTAACAGGAGCGCCAGCCTTGAAGCTTCCGCCCAAGGCTTTAGCCATCTCCTCCACAAAGCGCTCCGGCTCAAGGCCAAAGAGGACTCTGTGGATCGGGTGGAACGGCAGCCCTTCGTCGTGGACGTTCTCCACCTCCACGAGAGCCCAACGGGACGGATGATCCATAGGGGCTCCAGCGGCCTTGTTTTCCTCCCAGATGCCTTTTGCAGCAGCCAAAGAGTGGTTCCCGTCTCCAACTGCGAAAAGCAATCCCTTGGATACGAGTCCTTCCAGCGCCTCGGCTATTGAGTTCTCCATCTCGCCGGGTACCCTCCAGCCGGAGATGTGGCCGCCGTTTTGGATCAACTCGAAATCGTAAACCTTCTCCATATCGTCCCGACGGCTATGCAAGGTTTCTATCAATGTCCCCTTTGGGTCGTCCACCAGGAGAAGGATGTGAGGCATGTCCATGACAGCACCTCTCCTGATGTCCATCCTGGGAGGGATCCTCTCCAAAACGGTACCCTCGGTGGGACGGATCATGGCCTCCGCTCCTTTATCGAAACTGTAGTTCTCCAGGTCAACCGCCAGGATCAGCCCCTTTCGGGACGAGACATAGGAGGTGGATCGATCGACCAGGATAAAGTTCTCCCCCGCTTCGGCCAGAACGCCTCTGTCCAGATAACCCTTCATAGTATCGTTTATGGCGGAGATTCGATCCTCGATCCGTCCCTTCTCGAGATAGGCTTCCGGCAGAATCATCCGGAGGGCCGAGGGTGAGTCTCCTACGAGTTCCTCCGTCTTGCTCCAATAGTCCGGCTCGGAGGTGAACTGGTCGCAGGCCACCACGGACCAGGTCTTGAGGGATACGCCGTCGCCGGGAAGATATACCTTCGGCACGGCGACACCCAGGGCAGACAGTCTATCTCTGGCATCGGCCATAGGAGCTTACCTCTTCTCCTTCATGAAGGCCTTCATGAACTCGGCCAGTTCCCCGGCGCCCTCGACGGTCATGGAGTTATAAAGCGAGGCCCTGCAGCCTCCGACGCTTCTGTGTCCCTTGAGCCCCATCATGCCCTTCGACGTGGCCTCGGCGACGAAAGCCTTCTCCAGGTCCTCCGAGGGAAGACGGAACACTACGTTCATCTCGGAACGGTATCTCTCGTCCACAGGGCAACGGTAAAAGCCGTCGCTGCCGTCTATTACGTCGTAGACGAGGGAAGCCTTGTCACGATTGTGTTTGGCCATGGCCTCTATGCCGCCCATTCGTTTCATTCTCTCCAAGACCAGCTTCATAGCCCAGATGGGAAAGACCGGCGGGGTGTTGTAAAGGGAGTCCTTGTTGGCGTGGGTCCTGTAATCCAAGTAGGCTGGAAGCCCGTCGGCGCAACGCTCCAATATGTCATCCCGTACAATCACGATAGTGACCCCGGCGGGGCCGAGGTTCTTCTGGGCTCCGGCGTATATCAGACCGAACTTCTCCACCGGAACGGGATGGCTCATTATATCGCTGGACATATCGCAAAACAGGGGAACGTCTCCCGTATCGGGCCAATCCTTCCACTGGACCCCTCCTATCGTCTCGTTGGAGGTGATGTAGACATAGGACGATCCGTCCGACGGCTTGATATCTCCGGCATCGGGCAAAGAGACATATCCCTCGGATTTGCCGTCAAAGAGGACGTTTACCGAACCGATCTTCTTGGCGTCGTCGTAGGCCTTTTTCGACCATGAACCGGATACGACGAAATCGCAATGGCCATCTTTAGGAAGGAAGTTCATCGGTATCATCCCGAACTGAAGTGTAGCCCCGCCTCCCAGAAGAAGAACCTTGTAGTTCTCCGGAACTTCGAAAAGCTCCCTTATAAGCGAGATGGCTCCCATGTGGACCTCGTCGTAGGTGGTGCTTCTGTGGCTGGTCTCTATGAGAGAGAGGCCCGAGTCGCCGTACTCCACCATGTTCTTCTGTATCTCCTCGAACACCTCCAGAGGAAGTACCGACGGTCCGGCGTAGAAGTTCAGTTTTCTGGTCATATTACAGGACTCCTTTCTCCAGGTTCTCCTGGATTATGCTCTCAACCTCATCGCCGATGCGAAGGAGGTTTTCCGAGGTGCTGGCTCCTATGTGGGGGGCCATGAGAACCCTGGGCGCCTTCAATAAGGGATAGTCCTCGGCGGGAGGATCGCTGGGCCACACGTCGGTGCAGTAGGCTCCCAGCTTGCCGCTCTCAAGGGCGGCAGCGACGGCGGCAGCGTCCACGCACAGGCCCCGTCCGGTGTTCACCAAAATCGCACCGTCCTTCATGGCTTCGATGACATCCGAGTTTATCAAACCTCTGGTATCGTCGGTCAAAGGCAGATGGAGGGATATGTAGTCCCCTTTCGAAACCGCCTCCTTGACATCCGAGACAAGAGTTACTCCCAGATCGGACGCTCTCTCAAAATTCACGAACGGATCGTAGGCGGAGACCTTCATTCCGAAGGCCAAGGCTCTCTTGCCTACCTCAGCAGCTATGTTTCCCAGACCGAAAAGGGTGAGTTTTTTGCCGTAAAGCTCGGTCCTCTTCAGCTTCTTCTTCTCCCATGCACCGGAAACCATGGAGTTATGGGCCTCGACGAGACGGTTGGGAACCGCCAGCATCATGGCGAAGGCCAGTTCCGCCACAGCGACGGACGATGCCTTGGGAGTGTTTCTCACCGAGATGCCTTTGGAGGCGGCGAACTCCTTGTCTATGTTGTCGGTGCCGACCCCACCCCTTATTATCAGCTTTAGGTTGGAGGCCTTCTCGATATAGTCCCTGGTACATTTGGTCTTGCTCCTAACCAAGACGACATCTGCCTCGGGAAGCCTGCCTGTATCGTCGGTGACCTCGCCAAAACGAGACAGACGATCGGGAAGGGATGGATCGAACGCGTCGGAAATAAGTATCAACATAGCTATCACTCCTCGTGCCAGGATAAAAAGAAAGATTTGGTAATTCTACAAAAGAAAGGAGCCTTTTTGCAAGTGGAAATTTCCACATCGCAAAAAAGACTCCTGTCGAATTTATCGTCTATTGCCCTACTTTATCGATTTGAGAGGCCCTTACGATCTAATAGGCCCGCCCGAAAGCAGGATATCGAATCGATCATGGGGAATCGGAGGGCTGAAAAGATATCCCTGTAAAACATCGCATCCGATAGCCCCGAGGATCCTCATCTGCTCTGCCGTCTCGACCCCCTCGGCTACCACCTCCTTGCCCAGAGAGTGGGCCAGGGTAACCACAGCCTCGGCTATAGCCAGATCTCCCTTGTCATCGGGGATACCGGAGACGAAAGACCTGTCGATCTTCAGACGGCGGACGGGAAAACTCTTCAGGTAGGCCATAGAGGAATAGCCTGTACCGAAGTCGTCTATGGATATGCCGATCCCCCTTCTGACCAGATTATTCATGACCTCCACCGCCCGATCCTCTGACTTGACGAACACGTTTTCTGTAAGCTCCATATCCAACGAGCCACAGGGGAAACCGGTCTCCTGAAGGATCTGCTCCACCTTGCTGACAAGTGCGGGGTCACTGAATTGGCGAGCAGACAGGTTGACCGACAGGCGCAGTTTTGGAAATAGCTCCAGCCAATTCAAGGACTGAGAACAGGCTCTTCGTAAAACCCACTCTCCAAGGGGAATGATTATCCCCAGCTGCTCCGCCACAGGGATAAACTCGTCTGGCATGACGAACCTTCCAAGTCGACTGGATCGCCAACGAAGAAGGGCCTCCATTCCGTTGATATCCCCTGTCCTGGCGTTCACGGTAGGCTGATAATAGACCTCGAACTCGTCCAGATCGATGGCCTCTCTGATGTGAGCCCCTACATGGAAATAGCTCTGAGCCTCCTGGGATAGAGACTGGGAGAAAAGACGGAACGACCCCTTGCCGGAGATCTTGGCGGCCTGAAGGGCGACGCCTGCGTTGGTGAGGAGATCGTCATCATCGTCTCCGTCGTCCGGGAATATCACGACCCCGCAGCTCATGGAGAGATCGACCCTCTGCCCTCCCATAGAAATCGGCTCGGAGAGAATCTTACCCAGATCCTCCGCCGTCTTGAAAACCGCCGAACGATCCACTATACCGGGAAAGATCAAGGCAAACTCATCGCTCCCTATTCTGGCGACGGTTCCTCCATCGTTTTCGAAGGCCTTCAGTCTGTTCCCAACGGCAACGAGGACCTCGTTTCCGGCGGAGTGCCCCAAGGAACCGTTTATATAGCTGAAATCGTCGAGATCGCACAGAAATAGCCCCAGCATGGTACCGTTATGACGGGTCATCGACACGGCCATATCGAGCCTATCCAGAAAAAGCACCCTGTTGGGCAGGCCGGTCAGACCGTCCATCTGTCTTTCAAGACGAAGGGAATCGGAGATGCTGCGCAATTCGTCGTTTTGCGAGTTGACCAGTTTCTCCAGCCTCAGGCGATACTCGCGATTCTCCCTTTTCAGAGAGGCCTTGGCCAAGGCCTGATCCACAGCGTGACGGAGCATCTCCACGTCCGTTACAGGCTTCATCAGATAGTCCCATGTTCCCAGTCGGATAGCCTTCACCACGTCGGCCACGTCTCCGTCACCTGAGACCATTATCACCGGGAGATCGGGAAAACGGGGAACCACTCGCCCCAAGACTTCCAGTCCGGAGATCCCCGGCATCATTATGTCGAGCAAGATGAGATCGGGAACATCGGTCTCCAAGGCTTCTAGGGCATCCTCTCCGGAGGAGTGTTTCACCACTACGTGGCCGAAATCCTCTAGGCACAGAGCCAGACTCTCCCTCACGGAGACATTATCGTCCACTACCATGATCGACGCCATGATTTGACACCTCCTGGGAAAGAGCCTCTATCTCGTCCAACAGTACGGTCAGATCTACTAGAGGTTTCCTGAACACAGGGACATCCTCCAGCTCAACGTATCGGGAGCCAGGGTCGAAATCGGGAGAACCGGTGTAAATCACGCAGGGAAGATCCGGGTAAAGCTCCCTCATGTGAAGAATCAGCAGATCCCCCGACATGGCTGGAAGCCGAAGGTCGACTACGGCCACGTCCACCCGGTTAGATCTAATCCATTCGTACGCACCTTCCCCGGAGTTGAAGGAGAAAACATCATAACCGCAATCCTCCAAGAAAGCCACTAAAGTAGCGCAAACGCTCAGATCGTCGTCCACCACCATAACACGAGTCAAACCCGCTCATCCCCTCCTGCAGGAAGATCCACCATAAACCTGCACCCTCCACCGTCGGGCCTCTCCAGAGCCATCGCTCCATCGTGGTTTTCAACCACGATGAAGTACGACACCGATAGACCCAGGCCGGTTCCCTCTCCGACTTTTTTGGTGGTGAAAAAGGGCTCGAATATCCTTCTGGCAACCTCGTCGGACACGCCCGGTCCGTTGTCCTGAACCACGAGCCTTACGTAGTCCCCTCTGTCGAGGACAGAGAGATAGAGTTCCGGCCTCTCCACATGAGCCTCCCACATAGCCTGAGAGGCGTTTTTCATCAGGTTCAGCAAAACCTGTTGAATCTGCCCCGGCTCGCATTTGACCTCGGGAAGATCGTCGTCGTAATCTTTAAAGATCTCGATCCCCCTGAAATCGAACTTTTTCTTCAGGTCATAGTCGTTTTTAGCCAATTCCAGGGTTCGATCCATCAGAGACGGAAGATCGCAGGGAAGATGGTCCTTCCCCTTTCTGGCGAAACTGAGCATCTCCTTGACTATTCCTGCGGCCCTTTCGCTGGATTCCTGTATGGCATCCAGCATACTCGGTATCTTCCTGGAGTCCAGATACCGCCGCAATCCCTCCATGTGGATGCCCGATTCGGCAGCGGCTTTTTCGTTCGCCGGCATGGAGGATAGCAACCTATTTCTTAGGACGGCAGCGCTCTGAAGTATCCCGGCCAGAGGGTTGTTTATCTCGTGTGCCATTCCGGCCGCCAGCCCCCCGACCGAGAGCATCTTCTCCGATTGTATCATCATCTCCTCCAGACGAACCTGCTCCGTGACGTCGTCGATTCGAATGACCGCCCCCTGTAGACCGTTGGCTATCAGGGGATAGACCGTTATATCCTCGAAGCGTCCTTCCCCCTCGGATGAGGACGGGACCTTCTTCATAAATCGGGGCTCCCTGTCCGACAGGGCCTGCCTTATCCTGTCCAGTTGAGCCTCCAACTCGGGAAAGACCGACACCAGAGATCGGCCTAAAGCGTTCGGTTCCTCCACGCCGGTCAACACCTCCGCCCCTCTGTTCCATTGGGTTACGTTAAAGTCGGGGTCGACCGCCACCAAGACCGAGGGCATAGAGTCTATGACGTTCTCCAGATAAGATCGAAGTCGCCTCAGCTCGTCCTCCGCGAGACGACGCTCCTCTATCTCCCTCTCCAGCTCTCGGACCTTTCTCTGCAGCTCGGGATAATAGCTCTTTCTGCCGGACACGCCTCCCAAACCCACGATCTTCAACCGAAGGTCTGCGTCCTCCCGTCCGTTTCCTCCTCGACCATCAAAGCGCTCTGACATACAGATCCTCCAGATCCTCTCTCTCTAGCCTGACCGGGTTGGTCACCATACAGGGGTCGTCGAAGGCATTCGAGGCCAACAGGGGAATCTGATCCTCCGTCACGCCTCTGGCCCTTAGACCGCCGGATATCCCGGAGGACTCCCTAAGATCGTTAATGGCCTTTACCAATCTAACCCGAACCTCGTCGTCGGAGAGGCCGTCCACCGGAATCGATATCCTCCGGGCCAACTCTCTATACCTGGAGGGAGCGCCGTGGAAATTACGGTCCACCACGGTGGACAGCAACAAGGCGTTGCACTCCCCGTGGGGAAGGTCCAGATAACCGCCCAATGCGTGAGCCATGGCGTGAACCGCTCCCAAGCTGGCGTTGGAGAAGGCCAGACCTGCCTCCAGACTGGCCATCATTATCTCCCGTCGGTCCGAGTCGTCCTCCAGTGCCTTGAACAGACTCTGCGATATTAGTTCGACGGCGGAAAGAGCGTAGAGATCGGATATAGCCGAACTGCCGGTCGACACATAAGCCTCGAAAGCATGAGTCAACGCGTCCAAAGCGGTGCAGGCAGTGAGATAACGGTCCATGGTTGAAAGAGTGTGATAGTCCACCAGAGCCATGTCGGGAATGATGGCCTTGCTTATTATCGCTACCTTTACCCCTCTGTTCTCGTCGTTTACTATGGCGAACTGAGAGACATCGGCGGAACTGCCTCCGGTGGTGGGGATACAGATCAGAGGAGGCATGGGCACGGCCACCTTGTCTATTCCCTTAAAATCGAGGATATGCCCGCCGTTGGACACCACTATCCCGATACCCTTTGCGCTGTCCATGGGACTTCCACCGCCGACCGCTACCAGGCCGTCGCACTCCCCTTCGATGTACGAGTCAACGCCTTTCATGATCTGGGCCGATCTCGGATTGGAGGTTATGCCGGAGAAAATCCGCCACTCGACTCCCTCCCTATCTAGAGATTCCCAGGCCCTTCGAACCCAATCGGTGGACAGTACCCCCGGATCGGTCACCAACAGGACCCTGTTCAAACCGAGGTTGGCGGCACAGGATCCGACCAAATCCACCGCTCCCGGGCCGAAGACCACCTCTGGCATAACGAACCTTCTGAGCTCGTCGTAACGTTCCATACACTCCCCCCTTTCCGGAAAACCCTTTGTTCTACTGTACCTTATTTTCCATCTATTTGAAAAGGGGCGACGGGCGGATAATCCACCCGTCGCCCCTTTTGCGACACAGATCTATTCAGGTTAATCTTCGCTTTTTTCCCCGATCAGCCTGTCTATCTTCTCCTCCAAAAGAGCGATCCTGCGAGACATCTCGCTCTCCTGGGTCCCGACGACTCCGGGATCGATAAAACCGAAACAACGCCCGAAGCCCCTCCCAAAACCGCGGCCTCGGCCAAAACCTGCACCCCGACCTGCGACTCCGGAGACACAGCCTCCCAGACCCCTTCCGGTTCCGGGACCTCCTCCGAGAGGACCAGTGGCATCTCTACCAGGCATATCGACACCTCCTAAAAATGATTTTCATTATCATCTTAGTGCTCTAGCCCCTCCCTGTCAAGCCCCACAGATAGACTAAGAGGACAAAAACCAAAGGATCGACAGACCGGAGAGAATAGCGACGGCCAGATAAGCTCTCAACCTTCCGCAATGGAGCTCTCTCATAAGAGAAAGAGGCTCTAAACACAGACAGCCTAAACGGGGAAGAAAGTCCTCTACGTCGGGAAAATGTCCGTCTCCAGGGGAAAACACCCTGGGGAAAGAGGCGAAGATGACAGAACCTACGACTATCGGATAGGACGCCGACAGGGCCTTTCCCAACTTCCATAACGAAGGACCATCTGCCGGAAAAAACGGGAGCCAACGATGGAAGAAGCCTACTCCCAAAGTGGCGACCGCCATCACAACCATGACCTTGAATTTTCTCGAACTCGGTTTCCCCACCAAAAGAGCCCGAGACACCCCGGGACGGGCGGTACGAAGGTAACCGTATATGCCGAACTTACAGAAAGACAGGACGGTGCCGACTCCGGCTATCTGGAGAGACCACATTACCGCTGGATAGTCGCCCAAGGAAAGCTTTATCAGGAATTTAGACACATATCCGCTGGTCCCGGGAAATCCGGCTATGGAAGTAGCCCCCACCAGGAACAGAGCGAATAGAAGCGGAACCTCCCTCGCAACCGTCCCGAGGTAACGGAGATCTCTGGTCCCGTAGGAGTCCTCCAGTCCTCCGGCAGTGAGAAAGAGCAACCCCTTGAAAAGGCAATGGGACACCAGATGGGCCATGGCGGCCGCTCGCCCCAGAGCCGTCCCGCTGCCGATGGCGGCCACTATAAAACCCAACTGACTCATGGTGTGATAGGCCAAAAGCCTCTTCCCGTCGTGCTGCATGAGGGCCTGAAAGACCCCATAGAGGGCCATGACGGCACCGATGCATAAAAGAGAAACCGAGGGCCCATCTGCAGCTCGGAGAAGTCCGTAGATCCCCATCTTGACCGCGTAGCCGGAAAGGACGGCGCTGACCTCGGCGGAGGCCCTACCGTGGGCGATCGGAAGCCAAAAATGAAGTATCGGGAGGGCGGCCTTGAAACCGAGCGCCAACACGAACAGAGGAAACTGGCCGCTGGGGACCGGTCCCATCGGAAGTATCGGCCCTCCTGCCGAACCTATTGCCACAGCCAGCAACAACAGAGCCCCGCCAATAAGCTGTGAATATAGATATATCCAGGCGGCCGGTCTGTCCTTCTTCCCGATCATGGCGGCCAGGGCAAATGACGAAAGCTCCATGAAAAAGACAAAGACCAACCAATCGGAGGCTATCGCTGAGAGGCAGGCAAAGAGACAGAAACACCAAGGAGCCCACCTCTGAGCTGGGGTCTTCCAGTTACCGTAGGCATAGGAACAGCCGGTCATGAACAAAGCCAGGACTATCATTACGGACGAAAGGGGATCGACACTAAACGACATATACACCAGCTCCCCGTCCTCAGATTCCCATAGCTACCATCAAAAAGACGGCCACGACCGCGAGGTAGAAAAGATACCTCGTCAGGTTGCCCGAATGGGCCTCTAAGATGCGATTAGCTATCGTCATAGAAAGACTTCTCAAAAGAGGGAGAAGGTCGTCTACGTCCAGGGGGCTATATGCCGGGACGAAAGGCCAGGGGACAAGACAGAAGACCGCCACGGCGATCGCAAGGGATTTTAACGGATAAAGGGAGAGCTCCGCCGATCCGAAGGGCGGGAACACACCTACTGCCAAGATGGCGACGCAGAACAGGGAGAGAGCGCCGACGACGCCTTTTTCCGGAGAAACGGACGGAGGTGTTGGAAAATCACTCTTGAAGGGGCGGAGAAAAGCATAATACCCCAGTTTACACAGAGACAGGACCGTTCCCAATCCGGCGAGGAAAAGGCACGCCTCTACGAAAGGAGACCCTTCCACCCCAGCCTTGACCATGGATTTCCCCCATCCCCCGGCGGTCAAAGGAGCCCCCGCCAGGGAAAGGGCTCCTACCGCGAAAAACGGGAAAATCCAAGGTAGATCCTTCATGCCCCGCCCAAGCTCCGCCAGATCCCTGGTGCCGTATCTTTTCTCTATCTCCCCTACAGATAGAAAGAGAAGTCCCTTGCTCAGGGCATGACCTAAGACGAGAGCCGCGCAGCCGCATCTTCCCAGATCGGTTCCGGCCGCCAGAGACGACACCATAAACCCCAGTTGTCCCATGGTGCTGTATGCCAACAGCCTCTTGGCATCCCTCTGCATTACTCCCTGAAGGGCTCCGTAAAGGGCCATAAAGACCCCGGCGAAAAGCAACCAGTGGGACGGCCCCAGAGACATGCGAACCATGCCGTATATTCCCATCTTGACGGCATAACCTGACAGCAGGACGCTAGCCTCGACAGGAGCCTTGCTGTGGGTTCTCGGAAGCCAGAAATGAAGCAGGGGCAAAGCCGCCTTGATTCCCAGGGCCACATAGAACAGAGGCACCAGAGAAGACGGAACCGGGCCTATCGACAGTAACCCACCGTCTGAAGGGTTTCCCATGGCGGAAGCCATGAGAAGCAAGCCCCCTCCGAGAAGCTGAGAGTACAGATAGAAACGAGCGGTAGGACGGTCTTTTTTCCCCACCATAAAGGCCAAGACTATAGAGGACAGCTCTACCCACACGGTAAAGGAAAACCACGAGGAGGCCAAAGCGGCTAGACAGGCGAAAAAACAGAACAGATACAGCATAGGAGATCTCCGCCTGACGTACAGGTCTATGCAGAGGGTCATGAAAACCGCGAGAGCGATCATAAGACACGAAAGCCTGTCGGGAAAGGGGATCACGGCGACACCACATTTCGATAGAGGTCGCCGCTCATTCCGTAAATCCCTATATCGCCGAGAAAATCCCTGAACCAGGGGATAAGAGGGATTACGGCCAGGGCAAGGCAGAGGATCGACAGGAACAATACCGCTCTGAAGGTGACGGGATGAGGCCTTCTGTGGACGGGGGCCTCGTCGGAAAAGGAGAAAAAGGCCCTGGCTATCCTGAGATAATAGGCGGCTGAGACGACCGTGCCTCCTACCAAAGCCACGGAAGGAACTACGTATCCGGCCCCCGAGATCGCCCTCAGCAGGTACCACTTGCTGAAAAAGCCGCTGAAAGGAGGAATTCCCGCCAGGGAAGCTGCGAGAAAACAGAAGAGCAGCACGAACAGAGGCCTATGGAAGAAAAGCCCTCTCATCTCGGTTATTTTTCTGGTTCCTCTATCCTCCACTAAAACTCCAGCCACCAGGAAAAGCCCCATCTTCGAGGCCATATGGACGAAGCTGTGAAGGATCGCAGCACTCATCCCCAGTGCCGAACCACACCCGATGCCTACCAATATGGTACCTACCTGGGCGACGGTAGAATAGGCCAATAGACGTTTGACGTCCTCCTGTTGGAAGGCCATCAGATGCCCCAAAATAACCGACAGAGTTCCGAACGCCATCATGACAGGCATAATACCTATGCCGGCATCCATAAACAGCAGATAGGACAGCCGGATCATCCCGTAGAGAGACACCTTCACCAGCACCCCGGAGAGAAGCGCGCTCACCGAGGTCTGAGCGGACGAATGGGCATCGGGAAGCCAGAAATGGGTCGGCACAGTTCCACTCTTCACGAACAGCCCCGTAAAGATACATCCCGCTATGACGGTCAAGGTAGCCGACGGCACAGAAGGAAGTAGCAAGGATAGGGCCGCCATATTCAGTTGCCCCGTAGCCATGAACGAGTAGGCTATGCCCAAAAGCAAAAAAAGAGCTCCCACCGTTCCGAGAATAAGATATTTCAGACTGGCCTCCACCGCTCGCCAGAATCTGGGAGGGTAGGAGACCATAAGGTAGGCGGCGACGGAGAATATCTCGAAGAAGACGAAGAGATTGAAGAGATCCCCTGTCAGCAGGATGCCATTTACCGACGCCCAGGAGAGGAAGAAGATCACGTAGAAACGCCAGGGGGAGAGACCAAAATGCTCGGTAGAGACCGCCAGAGAGAGAGGGAAACCGATGGCGCCCAAGGTCAGAAAAGCCCCGGAGATCCGATCCACCACCAGGGATATCCCGAGCTCTGGCCCCCATCCTCCCAACGTGATGGACAGCCCGCTCCAGCCCGACATGGCCACGAACAAAGACACCAGGGATGAAACCGCCCCTATGGAGACGGTAAAGGCCGGAACCGCCTTTTTCCTGAAGATGGAAAGCAAAGGGAGCAGAAAACCGGCACAAAGAGGCGCCAGAATGGCCCATACCGGGCTCATCCTCTCAATCCCCTTATCTTGTCTATGTCCACGGTCCCGTAGTGCCTGTGGATCTTTATGATAAAGGCCAGGGCCAAGGCGACGTCGCTAGCCCCTATAACGATGGCGGTCAAGGTGAAGGAATGAGGAAGAGGATTGACAGAACCTCCGGGCCCCAGAGGCAGAAGAGGAGCGCCCCCGCCGGGGACGAACCCCGAGGTCACCATAAACAGCAAAACGCCCCCCTCCATCAGAGAGAGACCAACCACCGTCTTGAAAAGGTTTTTCTTGGTGACGATAGTGTAGACCCCGATACAGAATACGGCTATAGCCGATCCATATCCCAAAAACATCATTTCCATCCCATCACACCTCCGGAGGAGGCCCCTCCACCGGGTCCTCCAGTATCTTGACCATGCTGTAGAAAAGGGTGGAAAGCCCGGCACCTACCTTCATGGCTATGGCGAAGTTCAAAAGAGGAATAGATCCGGCGCTCATAAGGCTTCCAAGAGAACCGGCGGGGAAACCGGCTCCGATATTGGAGAGGAAGCCGGATCCCTGGGCCAGACCGAACAACCCGACCAGGGTAAAGACAAGGGCCCCCGACGACTCCAGGGTTTCCTTGGTCTTAGGGCTTATCCTGGAAGCCTCGAAGGAGGATCCGTAGACTATGCAGAACAGTATAGTGACCGTGGCGAAGACGGCACCGCCCTGAAATCCGCCCCCCGGGGTGAGATGGCCCATGATGACTATGGAAAAGGCGTAAAGCATCAGGAACGGGACGACCAGTCCCAAACCCCTCCTGACGATGAAGGACAGCCCCCAGCCGGAACGGCGAAAACGACTTCGGGAAAACATCAAAGCGACTCCGCACACCGTGGTGTATATCACCGTGGCCTCTCCCAAGGTGTCGAATCCCCTGTAATCGAAGAGAATGGCGGAAACGATGTTCGACGCCCCGGTTTCACTCGCAGTGTTCGCCACGTAATGAGCGGCGGGGCCGTCCAACTCGCAACAGGAGAAAAAGAGCCCCCTCCAAAGCCACCATCCCAGGCAAATACACAGAGCTGCGGCGGGCAGTCGTGACCGAAGGAATCTCATTTCAGATCGTCCTTCCTATCGCTATCGAACTCCCGCCTCTTTTCGGTCTGGCTGTAGGCGACCAAAAAAAGGGACGTCACGAGGCCGGAGTTTATTATCGCCTGGGTCAAGGCGACGTCGGGGGCCCTGAAAAGGGCGAACAATATGGCCAGCAAAACTCCGAAGACGGAAAGGGTTATTACCGAACTCAGTATATCCTCCGCCTCTGCCGCCACTATGGCGGTGAAGACCAAAAACGCGCAGATAAAACCCACCAGATAGACTGTCATGACCGATCCTCCATGGCCTCTCCGTACTCGTCCAACACCGTTCCGTGGGGTGCTATGCCGTGACGATAGCAGGCCCGAGATATGGCATGGGACGCCAGAGGGTTGGTCGCCAGAAAAAAGAGGGCTATCAGAACGGACTTGACCGCACCCTGCCAGGAAGGAGCCCTAACGGCCACCCCTATCAATATCAGCATGGCCCCTCCGGACAGAGCCTTAGTGCCGGCGTGAACCCTGGTGTATACGTCGGGAAAGCGGATCAAACCGACCACCGAGGCGAAGGCGAAAAACAGCCCCAGAGCCATTAGGAAGGATGACAAAAGGCGGATGAAGACGCTCATAGATGTAGCTCCCCATGCTCGAAATACTTCGCCATAACCAGGACGTCCACGAAGGACAACACGGCGAAAGCCAGAGCCACGTCCAGAAAGACCATATCGTCGAAGAGTAGATAGAGGACCGCCAGAAAGGTGGTCAATATGGTGGAGACCGTATCGGCTGCGACTATTCGGTCCGGAACGGTAGGCCCCATGACTACCCGATAAAATCCCACTAAACCGGCGAAAAGCAGTCCCCAAAGGACGGTATAGATCACGAGAACAACCTCCCTATTCTGGCCTCGAGATCGGATATGTCGGACCTTACCGCCTCCGTCCCGAGCCCTCTGAGATCCAACACATGGACGAACAGATCGTGCTTAGACATATCGGCGTCCAACGTGAGGGTACCGGGAGTAAGGGTTATCAGATTGGCAAGAAAGACCAGGGAAGACTTGTCCGGCACGTCGGAGTTCACCTTT
The DNA here is from genome assembly GCF_021568855.1 of Dethiosulfovibrio russensis. Classification (NCBI taxonomy): domain Bacteria; kingdom Thermotogati; phylum Synergistota; class Synergistia; order Synergistales; family Dethiosulfovibrionaceae; genus Dethiosulfovibrio; species Dethiosulfovibrio russensis. The sequence continues at coordinate 62,763 of NZ_JAKGUG010000009.1, forward strand.
ATTATCCCGGAATGAAGGTCCACCTTAGGGGCAAGGGCTAGGAGGGATACTTCCCAGGTAGCTTTCAGAAGATCCCACAGAAAACATGGGACAAAGCAGAGAAAAGCCATAAGCCGAGCGAATCCGATACGGGGACTTCCGAGCCGACCACCTTCGTGATGAGGAGAAAAGGTCCGCCATACCAGACGAAACACCGCAGTGCTTACCGCGACACCCACCGCCATAAAGCCGAAATCCAGACGACCGGTCAACGATATCCAAAGGACCATCAGAGAACACCAAAGGGCCCCAGCCTTGAAGTACGACACGGCAAACCACCTCCCCTTTCGGAATAAGTCTAACAAAGACCGAGCTCCATAAAAAGCCTCTCTGTACAAAACTCCCAAGTGAACCTCTAAAACTCACGTCCGAGTTCCATCGAAAAGATCGTTCCGGAGATTTGAGCTTTCAGATGTATCCTAAAAAAACACGTTCGACTCTCTGAAATTGGACCACCCTGTCAGCACTGCCTCCCAGGCATCCTCCTCGGAAGAACAATTCCCCGATGCCAGTGACCTGTAGAGCTCCACCATACACCGCTTGACCTGAGGTCCCTCCCCTACCAGATCCCCGATCCTTGAACCGTCCGGAACGATTCCCTTTTCAAAAGCCCGGGCAACGTGATCGATAGCCTCGTCCAGCCTTGAACGCCCCTCTCTCCATCTTCCTACATCGACACCGCACCCCTGGGCCCAAGCATAGGAAAGCTCGAACAACTTCAAGACGATGTCGTCACCGTTATCGAGTATCATCTCACCCATGTCTCTCAAAGACGAATCGGGATCGACGGAGCGGAAACGGGCCAACCTCTCCGCCTCCCTGCGAATCGATCTGGCTACCCCCCAGGAGATCCATCTCTTCGAGGGGGTTTCCCGATCATCCCGGGAGAGTCCCGCCAAGACCGCCAGAGCCATTTCGAGAGGCAGGAACTCACCTCTGGACTCGGCCAGCACGGAAAAAACCGACAAAGCCAGACCATGATCCAGAGAAGGCATCAAAAGCCGTATAAGTCCGACATTAATCATAGTCGAGAGATACGTAACAGGACGGACCAGCCCGACGACCATCTCCTTGCCTACCCTTGGACGAGAGAGGCCCTCTATCCTATCCGGCCCAGTGGCGACGAAATTCCTGACCGCCTTCAATGAATCCACAGAGGGATTCAAACCCAGAGAGGAAGCTAAACGACACATCCTCAAAGCCCTTATTGGGTCCTCCTCCAGACGTTCGGACGGATCTCCGACGAAACGGAGGACCATGGACCCGAGATCCTCCATACCGTCGAAGGGATCCACCAGGGTTCCCTCCTCCGTCAATGCCATGGCGTTGACGGTAAAATCCCTGACCGAGAGATCGTTTTCTATGGATCCCCCTCGAAGAGGGCAAACCTCCATAACGAATTCGTCACAGGAGGTAATGCAGACCTGCATCCCCTCAGGTCCTACCACCGCCCCTCCGCATATAGCGGCGATCTCCTCCATGGGGAGATCCACCACCAGATCCAGATCGCCTGGGGCCAGGCCCAAGGCTGCATCCCTTACCGCTCCACCGACAAGCCAGACCGACAGACCTCTTCCCCCGAAGGGACCGAAAAAACGGGAGCCATCTTCCATAACCGCACCTCCCCTCATAGACGATGTTAGTTTAAACGACACAAAAAAAACAGGACCCGACCGTTAAGTCGAGTCCTGTATTATCCTCGGGGACTTCTACCGCCTGAGCGGCCTGGTCCCCTCGGGCGTCTTGATGAGTATAGCCCAGGGGATTTCGTTACCTCTGGCCTCAACGAACTTGCCCTCGGGCATACGCCAGTGAGGTACACCTGAAATAGAAACTAATTTGGCGTCCATCGCAACATCCCTCCCTTTCTTCTTGGATTTTTCCCTTTTCCATACCGGTCCGTCGAGGGGGAGGAGACGAACCGCAAAGGGGACAGGAGCAAAAAAAAAGCCACTCCAACTTAGAACGAGGAGTGACTTGGATAATCTGGCTCCCCGGGCAGGACTCGAACCTGCGACCTAGTGGTTAACAGCCACCCGCTCTGCCAGCTGAGCTACCGAGGAATAGAATATTTCCGTGCTTCCTGAACAGAGGAATTATACCATATACAGACCAGAAAGCAACAACAAGATCAAAATCCTCAGGATCATTCGGTGACCACCATCCCTATATTCCTCTCGCCGCTGGTGAACACGGAGAAAGGCCCTCGGTAGATTCTGATGGCTCTATGAGGTCCCGCCTCATAGGGAGTTTCGTCGAACCATTCCTGACGGAACAGGTTGTTCTGATACCCCTCGAAAACGGGCATATAGAGAACTCCGTCCACCTCCAGGTCGGAGAAAAAATGGGTACCATAGGAGAGTTCCGGCATATAGCCCATCTTGGGTATCCCTACCTCCACCATACAGCAACAGTTGGACAGCTCGTTGTACTGCACCGGAACGCCCAAGAGGGGATTGCTCGACCCTATTCTTCCGGGAGCCACGAAGATGAACCTCTCTCCCTTGAGCCTGTCGTTAACCGCTCCCACCGCCCTGGCGATATCGTTAAAATCCCCGGCAGCCCCGTACACCGCGTGATCCACGTAGACCAGGCTGGGGATGTGTCTGAAAGAACCGTTGGTGACCATTCGATCCGCCTTGAGTATTATCCGTTCCCTGTCAATCGACTCCAATGCCTCGGAGGAAACTCCGCTTCCGGCCCAAAGAGGCCTGGCCTGTATCAGTTCCAGATGTTCCTCTCTAGGCTCGTAGGCAAACTCTATATCCGCCGGAACCCCCATGGCTTCCTCCAACACAGACAGAGTCCTCCTCATCCTCTCGAAGAACTTTCTATGCCTCTTGGGAAAGTCCTCGAAGGTAAAGCATATTCGACTGACGCTCCTGTCCCCCGAAGGCGTCGCGTTGGGAGAGGTGAAGTAGCCTCCTCCCTCGTCTCCTCTGTACAGCTGTGCATACTGACACATCTCCTCCCTGTACCAAGGGAAGATATCCTCCCACACGTCGTTCACGTTCAATGTAGCCAGTGTATCGGGTCTCTCTCTGGAGGCCCCTTCGAAAAGTTTCCGGGATATGGCCTGGAATCGCTCCTGAGAGTGTCGGAGAATCGTGTAGGAATCCTGACCCTCCGGCCTAAGAAACGGGTTGGAAAGAGAGCAGGTCCTGGCGTACTCTCTCTTGGTGCTCATGGTCCCGAGGCCGAAGACGAAACGGACGACACCGTCCTCCATGGCGACCCGGCTCGTCCATCTACGGTAGTTTCTGGAAAACCCGACTCCTCCTATGGTCGGGTAGTAGAGGTCTCCCCTCCATCTGCCGGAAACTCGCATCACTATTATCCCCATGGAATCGTCGCCGATTCCGTGTCTGGACCTGTAAGCCAATGCCTTGGGGAAGTATATCCTCGAATATACCCTTCGGATCTCCCTGCAGACAGCCCAGGTCCTGTAGTCCAGAGTCCCGAAGTTCCCCAGAAAATCGCTCAGATATTTTCCGGCAAAGGAATACTTGAGCGAATCCTCCTGTATGCTGCTGCTCCTGACGACCACGGGATCGGTCATGTCGGCCAGGAAGGCCCTCACCCTCTCGACGACCGCCTCCGACAGAGGGTGTTCCAAAAACGCACTCTCTATGCGATCAGGTGTCCCGTTGGATATGAGCTCGTCCCTTACAGGCAGGGATTCTACGAAATCATCGAAGACGTCGCTTCCGAGAAAAAGGGCCCTCGGCATAGTCACCGACATGAGGTCGGGCTCTCCGGTGTCCCTAAGGGCCCTTATTCCGTACAGCAAAGACCTGCCCTTTCCACCGATGGACCTGTCTCCGAGAATCATCGAGTTAAACTCGTCGTCGTGCTTGGGATCCCAGGAAAAATAACGCTCTATGCGACTCTCTCTCTCAGTCATCCTACTATCCCCCTTGATAAAATCAGGACATATCGAAGACCACGCCGATCTCGTCCTCTCCGTCCAGATAGACGTCGAAAACTCCCTCGTATATTCGAACGGCAGGGTGGCCTCCCGGCTCGAAGGGCCTTCCCTCGAACCAACCGCGGCTGAAAAGATTCTCGTGCTCTCCCTCTATTACCGGCAGATAAAGCACCTCGTCGACGTCCAGATCCAGAAAGAAATGGGTCCCATAGGACAGCTCCGGTATCATACCCCTTTTCGGAATGCCTACCTCGACCATACAGCCGCAGTTCGATATTTCGCTGTAGTCGACCGGAACTCCCAAGGTCGGGTTGGTGCTTCCCCACCGGCCGGGTCCGACCAGGATATATCTCTCCCCTTCCAGTTCCTGGTTCACCACCCCTACCGCCCTGGCGACCTCGGCGAAATCGCCGGACTCTCCGTAAAGGTCGGGATCCACGTATACCAGACGACGGATTCCCTTCCTGACGTGGTTAGTGACCATTCTGTTGCCTTTAAGCACTACCCTCTCCTCCGGGACATCGTCGGGGATATCCACATGGCCGAACTCCATGTAAGAGGCCAAGGGTCTCAACTGCACCAAGGTCAACAGATCCTCATCCGACTCGTAGACCGCCTCGACGTCCACAGGAAAGCCCATCGCCCCCTCGAAAAAGGCCAACATCCTCTTGGTCCTGTCGAAAAAACCGTGACATCTTCGGGGCAGATCGGTAAAGGAGAAACAGGGCATAGGCATCCTGAGATTGGATCGATCGGTATGGAGCCAATAAAGCATACCGTCGTCGTACCATTCCACAAAGGCCGGTGCCATCTTGTGATATCTCTCTATCCGCGAAAGCCCATCGATCAAAGAGCTGGTCATAAAGAGCCCTTGATCCATATCGACGTAGTCGAAATCCTTCTGAGCGTAAAGATAGATCTGTTCGGCGTTGCCCCCCTCGGGTCTAAGCTGGGGATTGGTCAGATAGAAGGTCCTCGCGAAAGAACGACCCACCGTGTGGGTCCCCATGCCGAAGCAAAGCCTAATGACCCCGTCGTTTTTATCTATCCTCGGAGAAGGCCTGCGAAAGACACAGGAAAAAGCGGTTATCGCCATCTCGGGATAAAACAGATCGCCCCTCCTCTTTCCCTGTAGAGGCTGGATCAGGACGGCCATCTTCTCCTGCCCCAGAGGAATTTTGTGCTTTCTCTGGTACTCACGAGCCGCCGGATTGTAGGTGGACGCGAAAACCGACTTAATCGCCCTCTCCAGCTCGGCCAACCTACTGCTTCTATCTCCCAGATTGGCCACGAACCTTGTGGCATACTTGCCGGCGAAGGACAACTCTATATCGTCCTCCAGCAGGGAAGACGAACGCACAGCCAGAGGACCGGTCAGTGTATCGAGAACCCTGTCCAGCTCCCTTGATATGGAAGGAGGCAGAGGCGAGTCCAATATCTTTCTCTCCAGCTCGTCGTAGGGAATCTCGTCAACCAGAGGGAAAATTCCGTTTATCCTCTCGAATTCCTCGAAACCATGGGTCCCGACGGCCAAGGTAATCTCGGGCAGTCTGATCTCGCATCCCAGACCGTCCTCCAAAAGCGATTCGTGAGCAAAGGCCAACCCCTTGCCCTTTCCGCCTACGCTTCCTCCTCCTATGACCCATCCTCTTTCTCTGTAATAGGGCGAAGGATCGTAGGAACGGTAAGCCTCCCTATGGTCCATGGCGCCACCTCCTCTATAGAACTTTAGCAGAAAAGAAACACGAAAAAAAGACGACCGTCCAATCCGGAACGATCGTCTTTATAGGACAAAGCCTAAATACCTATGATGACCGGGAACCTCATCAGTGTCTGGGCTGGTCCATACGGTAGTCATAGACGTACACCGTCAGGTCTTCCTTGGAGCGACCGATCTCGTCGCAGGCTACGTCGGTAAGCCTCTCGGTGAGCCTGGTCCTCTCCTCCACCGAAAGCCCCGGCGCGCTCATCCTTATAACAGTCATAGAGACACCTCCTCGATAGAATACGATATCACTTCACCTCGGTAAAGAATTATACCCCCTCGTAGAGGAGATGTAAAGCCATGAAAAAAGCCTCCCGAAGGAGGCCTTTTCAACAGGGCTTATCTCTGAACGACCGATTTAAGGGCTTCCATGAGAGGATCGTAATCGGGCGAGTCGGTGGCCTCGGGAACTATCTGAAGATAGCGCAACACATCTTCATCGTCAACGATCGCTACCGCTCTGGTCAGGAGGCGAAGCTCCTTTATGAGAAGCCCCCAGGACTCCCCGAAGGAAGCGTCTCTGTGATCCGAAAGGACCTCGACCTTGTCCACTCCGTTGGCGGCACAGAATCGGCCGATGGCGAAGGGCAGATCCATGCTCACGTTCAGGACCACCACATCTCCCGGAAGAGAGGTGGCCTCGTCGTTGAACCACTTGGCCTGCATATCGCAGACAGGGGTATCCAACGACGGAGTTACCGATAGGACCTTGATCTTTCCGGTATAATCGGACAGACTCTTAGGCGACAGACCTTTATCGAGAACGGCGAAATCCGGGGCCTTGTCTCCGACTTTGAGCTCCGGGCCCACCAGGGTTACAGGGTTTCCCTTCATGGTGACTACGTTGTTTCTCTCCATCTCGACGGCACCTCCATAAATGTTTGTAGTATCTACATCACACCTGGATCCTAACATAACCGACAAAAATAGTCAAGTTTATCCCGGAAGGAGCAGTTTCAGATGAATAAAGCTAAAAGAGGCTTCGTAGCCGCGGCGGCCGCCATGTCCATATGGGGGCTGCTGCCGGTCTACTGGAAACAGATGTCGGGAGTCCCGGCCTACGAGATACTCTCCCACAGGATCATATGGTCCCTGGTAGCAGCGGCTGTGTTCCTCTCTATCAGAGGCAGCTGGGGCAAGGTCTCCCTTGCCTTGAGAGACCGCAAGGTCATCTCCTTGATGTCTCTGAGCGGAGCTGTCATAGGCTGCAACTGGTTACTCTACATATGGGCGGTCAACAGCGGCCACGTCCTCCAGTGCAGCTTGGGATACTACATAAACCCTCTGATAAACGTCCTAACCGGATATGTGGTGTTCAAGGACAAGCTGAGACCGGTGCAGTGGGGCGCCATCGCTCTGGCCGGCGCGGGAGTGCTGTACCAGATAGTGTTGTACGGCAAGGTTCCGTGGATAGCCCTGGGTCTGGCCTGCTCCTTCTCTCTGTACGCTTTGATCAGAAAACTGGCCAACGTCGACCCTCTGCCAGGCCTGTTCATGGAGACAGCCGTTCTGGCCTTTCCCGCCGTGGCCTTTCTGACCTGGACTGGAATCGACGGAGGAGGAGCCTTTATGACCGAGGGGACAAGGGTCAGCCTTTTTCTGGTCGGTACCGGACTTATAACCTCTATCCCGCTGCTATGGTTCGTCCAGGGGGCCAGGGACATAAGCCTTGTGACGGTTGGACTGTTGCAGTACATATCTCCTACACTGCAGTTCATGCTGGGCTACTGGGTCTACGGGGAAAGCTTCAGCTCCGCCCAGATGGTGACTTTTACATCCATATGGGCGGCCCTGACCATATACACCGTGGACTCCGTCAACGACGTCATCAGAAAAAAAAGAGGGACAAGGAACTAAAGCCATTTTATGGAGACCTTGGCCAGCTCTCCTCCATCTCGGTCCTCCAGACTGTGGACCGTCAGATCATCTCCCATCCGGGAGGCCCTGGAGAACACCTCCATGTCGGAGGAGACCTCCTTTTTAAAGGCAAAAAGGATCTCCTTTGGCATACGTAAGAAAGGGTAATCCCTCGGAAGGGGCTCTACGGCCCATCCGAGATATACCGAGTTATTGACGTGACCGTTCAGGTCCAGTTCGGAAAACCTGGGAGTGGTACTCCAGCACCACTCCCAGGCTCCATCGCAGGAGTGCACCGACGGAATCTCGTCGGGGAAAAGCCTCTCATCCCTACAGGGAAAACCGTCGAGGGCCTTGACTAAGGACAGAGCCTTTCTGGCCTGGAGATCCAACAGACACCATACGCTGGAACCTATGCCGACCCTCTCTCCGTCTACGGAAAACTCCACGTCCCTATAGGCGAATATCCTCTTGCCCGCCCTAGGCCAGGTTCTTATGGTGACGGTCTCTCCATAGCGGGGATAACGGTCCATGGTAAGACGAAACTTCGTAAGAGCCCACCCTATCGACCTGGGGGACAGCTGAGGATATCCCATACCCAGAGATTCGGCGTGGTGTGAGGCTGCCTCCTGGAAGACGTTCATCATGGTCGTAGCAGTGGCGAGACCGTCAGGCCCAACCTCGTATATCCTCAATCTGAAATCCTCTAGCCAGGGGTCCATCGTCACTCGAGGAAATCCTCTCTCTGAGGAGTGAAGGCGTCTACCGCCACAGTTCCGTCCTCCAAAACCCGGGCTCCGTGAACGGCGTTCGCCGGGATGTAGACGCTGTCGCCAGGCCCGATCTCCCTACTGACCCCCTCGACAGAGAACAACAACCGTCCTTTCACCATATAGGTCACCTGCTCGTGATCGTGACTGTGATCGGGCAAAACAGCCCCTTTTTTTGGGAAAGCCGTCTCTGCCAGCATCAGCTTTCCACCCCTCGCCAGGACCTTCTGGACCATGTCTCCGTTGTCCAGACGAGGTTCCACCTCGCAGTAATCCACGAATAATTCCTTCATCTCCATCATCCCTCCAGATTCCTAAATGTAAAAACTAAAACCTAGCCACCCTCCTGTGGCAGTAAGGCGCGCTTCCCGTCCTGAGATAGTAATGCTGATGAAGGGGCTCGGCGGGCCAGAATCTGGCCTCCGGCCGGATCTCCGTTACCGGTTCCAGTCCCTTATCCCTCAGCTCGTCCAGAAGTTCCTCGGCGGCCTTCCTCTGTTCCTCGTCGACGGCGAAAATCGCCGATCTGTACTGGTCTCCCAGATCGGGTCCCTGACCGCCTTTTTGGGTTGGATCGTGTATCTCCAGAAAATAACGAGTCAGATCACGATAGGATATCTTCTCCGGATCGAAAAGCACCTCCACCGTCTCGAGATGGCCGGTCTCTCCAGAACAGACCTGTTCGTAGCTCGGATAGTCGACCGTCCCTCCACAGTATCCGCAGGTACTGTGGACTACACCGGGCAAATCCTTCATGATGTGCTGAATGCCCCAAAAACAACCTCCTGCGAACAAACCCCTTTTAAGATCCTCCTTTGGAACAAAGGTCAACGAAAGGGAGTTTACGCAATGTCTGATGTTCTTTACCGTCAATCTCTCGCCCTGAAAGACATGGCCCAGGTGACCGGCACAACCAGCGCAGGTTATCTCGGTACGATGTCCGTCCGGATCGGGACGACGGATCACAGCCCCTGGTATCTCGTCGTCGAAAGAAGCCCACCCGCAAGAACAGGGAAATTTATGTTCCGAAAGATACAGAGGCCTACCGCAACGTCTACACAGATAGACACCTCTGTCGAAAAACTCACAATACCTACCGCTGAAGGGCGGCTCCGTACCGCGATTTACCACTACCTTTTGTTCCTCCGGCGTCAGTTCTCTATATCCCACCGTAAAGACCTCCTTTCCGGTTCTTTTATCATGATATCACGATAGGAAAAAGATGGTAGACGGTATCACGAGGAAGAGAGGATCTCGCCGTGTTACACTGGGAGATAGGAGGGAGACGATAGCCTATGGCAGGATACAGAACGAGGGTGGACCCCAGAAGGATAAGACGACTTCGGAAAGGTAGCCCTGGAGAGGGGCCGGTGGTCTATTGGATGAGCAGGGACCAGAGGGTTCGAGACAACTGGGCTCTTCTATACGCCCAGGACGTGGCTCTGGCCGCGAATCGCCCCCTGGAGGTCGTGTTTTGTCTATCCCGAGATTTCATGGGAGCCCCTATGAGACACTACGACTTCATGTTACGAGGACTGACGGAAACCGCCGCAGAACTGTCGAAACTGAACGTCTCCTTCAGAATCCCCCTAGGGAAGCCTGAGGAAAAACTGCCGCTATATGCGAAAGAGAGAGATCCCGCCGTCCTGGTGACCGACTTTTCACCTCTTCGACACCAAAAAGGCTGGATCGAATCGGTCTACGAAAGCTTATCCTGTCCCATCGACCAGGTGGACGGCCATAACGTCGTACCGGCCTGGGAGACATCGGACAAAAGAGAGTACGCCGCCAGGACGATAAGACCTAAGCTACACAGAAAATTCCAGGAGTTTCTCACTCCCTTTCCGGAGATGAAGAGACATCCTTACGGAGATCGAGAGACCGACAGGGTCCCCTCTACAGAAGAGCTTAGGCTGGACGGCTCGGTCCTTCCCGTAGAGGGCGAGAGTCCGGGATCAGCGGCAGGAGAGCTGCGACTCAGATCCTTTATAGCCCGAGGGCTTTCCGGCTACGACAGGGACAGAAACGATCCCAACCTCGACGGAACCTCGGGACTGTCCCCCTACATCCACTTCGGACAGATCTCGGCTCAGACCGTCGTCAGGGAGGCGTTCCTGGCCGACCTTCCCGGAAGCGACGCATTCGTAGAGGAGGCCATGGTCAGGAGGGAGCTGGCGGAGAATTTCTGTCTCTACGAACCACTGTACGACAGATACAAAGCCCTGCCTGAATGGGGCAGGAAGGCGTTGGACAACCACAGATCGGACGAAAGGCCCTGGCTATACGGGCTCTCCGAGCTCGAGGAGGCAGGCACTCACGACGAGCTGTGGAACGCCGCTCAGTTATCGCTGCTGAGAAAGGGAAGGATACACGGATATCTGAGAATGTACTGGGGAAAGATGTTGCTGTTGTGGTCTCCATCGCCGGAGGAGGCTTTTTTGAGAGCACTGTATCTGAACGACAGATACGCCCTGGACGGTCGAGATCCAAACGGCTACACCGGAGTGGCCTGGTGTATAGGTGGACTACACGATAGACCCTGGCCTAAAAGACCGGTATTCGGCTCCGTCAGATCCATGGCTCTATCCGGCTGCGCTAGAAAGTTCGACGTCAAGAGATATATCGAATTGTTCGTGCCGTGAGGGACTACATGCTCACAGCACGAACGGAGCCCACCCGTCGGAAGGGGGGAAAAGCTGCCGGATCTCCCCTTCCCAGGAAAAGGGGAGAACCGCTATCGTCCGGCTACGATCATTCACTACCCTGAAGCAGCACCTTTCCTGCTCCTCCGATAGAGAGATAGTTCCATGGATCACAGAGGGCTCGAAGCCATCTAGAGCCAGTTCCTCCGCAAAATCCTTGACGAGGTGCTCCACCATTCTGCCCACATCCATGACTTTATCACGGTGACAACTTCTCATCGCCTCCAGCCTGGGAGCCAGAAAAGCCCCCACCAAGGACATCAGCTCCAGGCGATCGTCCCCTATCGACCTCGGATCCTCCACCGTCAGCTTCAGGGCTCCGTGCAACGTTCCACCAGACCTAAGAGGAACCCATACGGACCTATCGGAAAAAATCACCGATTCGTCCGGACGAATTCTATCCGATATCTCGGCCAAACCCTCGACACCACATACCAGATCGGCTTTTTCGACATCCAGAGCCAAAGGAAGGGTGGCACGCAGCGACTCCTTCAGTACATCGACCGAACGGATCTGTTGTATCTCTCCAGCCAGATCTCTCAGAAAATCTCTGGCTCGAATCTGTCTGTCCAGCAGGTCCCTCTGCATGGATACCTCTCCAAATAGGCGGCATCTACGGATAGCCACGGCACAGCTGGCGGCCAGGGTCTCAAGCCCGTCCATATCTCCGTACCTGCTTCCGGTTACGGAGGAGGAGACGGCGATAAAACCGACAAAGGTCTTCCAATATCTCAGGGGAAAAACCAGCTCCATCGCCCCCTGGTCGGAATATAGTTCGTCGTCGAAGTACAGATCGTGATCCCGAAGGATCCCGACCGCCTCGTCCACAGATAACACACCGTGGAGGGGCTCCAGTATCAAAGGCTCTTCACGATAAGCCAGAATGTGTCTGGCCATCTTTACCACACCGTCCGACCTGTCTCCCCATTTTATATACCCCGGAACGGATTTATCGTACACGACCACGAAACAACGGGAACTCTGGGTCATTTCTCCGAATATATCAAGGACCCTGGATAGGAGTTCATCCTCCCTGTCGTTTTCCATAAGGGAAAGTATGGCCCGGTGGAGTCCTCTCAGGGCGAACTCCCTTCGGGAGAGTTCCTTTACACGAGAGGCCCCCTCCTCTCTGAGGCGGCTCATTGCCATGGCCTTAACTGTAACCCCACCGATGAGTTCGAGGACATCGGAGACCTCGCCGGAACGAAGGCTACCCCATTTTATGAGATAGAAATAACGGTCTGATCCGGAGATAACCGGAAGCACCACGGAATAAAGTTCTCCAAGACGGTCGAGATTATCCGACCCCACGGCAAAGCGATGAAGCTCGTCCATCGGCACAGGAACGGGAGAAAGATACTCTTTAGAGAAAATGCCTCCTCTGTCCGATAACGTGCACTCGTCTCCAGCCAGATGGCTAAGGGATTTTCCATCATCCTGCAACAGGGAAATCCTCTCGGGGCAGAAACTCTCCCTCATTACATCCACCAGAAAAGTGGCGAGAAACTCAGGAGGGAATGGTTCGAAGATGGACGGCAGGGCGCTTTTGACCGCGTAAAGGAGATAGGACAGGGAGGCCATATTCTTCTCTATGCCTTCGATGGAACGATGTCTGTCCCATATACGCACCAAACCGTCGGCTCCCTCGAGAAGCCGGATAGTCTCTTCGTCCGGATCTTCCGGCAACATGACGGCTACTACCCAAGGGGAACCTCCTAGAAGCGCTATATGGCTCCAATCCTCCTCCAAGTCCGAATCCATGGCTCCATCGATCTCCAGAACCGTTACCCCCTGGTCGGACTTTTGGGCCAAAAGCCTTCGGATATGATCCATCCCTCCATGCAGTATGGCCCCACTGGAGGCGATGCCAACCCCGTCCACGAAGGAGAGATCGTCACCGTCGGGCTGAAGAATCGCCATACGTCCGACTCTCTCTCCAAGAAACTTCACTAAAAGCTCCAACACACCTCCCCCAAGGAGAAAGGTGGCCTGTTCGTAAAGAGAACAAAGTGTCATCGATTCAACTCCTCGAGACAACCCGAACCTCATTAGAGTCGGGGTCGTAATACATGGTCATCCACCTAGCGCCGTTCTCTACCCTGCACGGTACGTTCTTCAATCTCACGGAAACATCCCCCGTTGCGTTTCCTATCAGGCTGAAGGTGGCGTCGCCCTTTAGATTCATGAGAGTCTCTTTGAAAGCGTGAAGCTTGTTAGTTCGAAGAGACTGAGTTTCCTCCAAATCAATGAACTTCGATAGATGAGTCTTCGCCTTCCTATAGAGCCCCTTCTGAGATAAAGTCCTTATCATGCTAGACAGGGCTATCATCTCATCCTTTGCCTCTGCACTCTCGTCCTGGAGCTTTCTATATTGATCGAACAGGGTAACTCTGGACATACCGCTTATGGATATGGCCGTGTCGTCTTTTTTAAAGACCTTCACTGACCTGACGTTCACGTAGGCCGCGGCCTCTATCCTGGAGGCCATCACGACTCCGTTTCGACCCTCCACGAAAACTCCGCTCTTGGCAAAGATTTTGGACCGGAGAATGTATTCGTTGACCTTCAGCTGAGAACAGTGGACCTCTGCCTCCTGAACGAACTTAGCCCACACATTTCCATCTGCCTTTACCGCTCCGTAGCCCTTACCGGCTATGCCGTAAAGGACGGAGACCGAGCCTCCGCTTTTTACCGAAGCCCTTTCCACACACCCCTGTATCTCCACATCTCCCCCCGCTCTGAGGTTGTAACCGTCCTGAACGTCTCCCTTGACCAATACGGGACCATCGTAATCGACGTTCCCCGTATCCGGCCCAAGGTTACCGGATATGACGAGTAAGGGCTCTATCGACATTCTGTCGCCCTTCCATATCACCTGACCGTCCACCGACGCTACGAGGGAGTTACCGTCCATCTCGATTCCCTTCCCGAAGGAAATTCGAACACCCTTGACCTTTTTACCCGGAATGGGCTCGCCTGTGACGGTAATCCCCTCCTCCGAGGGAATAGGATCATGACGAACCGCCAACACATCTCCTTTATGGGCCTGAACGACCAGATCTAGAGAGTAGAAATCCACCTGACCGGAATCATCCGTTCGAGGCGCCCCAGAGGGCCTTTCCTTCATGTACTCTATCCAGCCGTCCTTCCCGTGAGACGGCGGGGTTCCAAGAGCTATCAAGGCATCCGAGACCGCGTCTCCCTCTGAACTCATCGAAACCAACCTCTTCATCTCTTCGAGATCGATTCCATGGACGACCCCCTTGGATGCCAACAGGGATTCCAACATCTCGAGATCGTCGAAACCGGGCGGCAAGGAGACAAGACAACGGGCTCCTCCGTCCATTATCCTGATGCTTGGTCCGGATATATCTTCCAAATCTTTGACACGGCCGATCTCGCCCGAACCTCCTGACATCGCTATCTCTCGAACACGATCTAGATCCACATCCTTGGGATCTACGTATTTATTGAGGGTTCCCAAGAGTTCCAGCACCGCAACAGGGGGGCTGTAGACCTCCATGGAAAGAATTGCTCCACGCCTGGACAGCGAGAAGACTTCCGATCTTTCCAAAACGAGACACTCATCCATGACAGTCCCTCCAGTGTTTTAAAGCTCCTACTCGTTATAACGAGAAGGGCCTTACAGCATAGTTATAATAGTCCGAAAAAGATCCATTCAATACTACCATAAAGATTGCTTTCTCAAGGGAAATAGACATGGAAAAAGGGCTTGAAGGCCCCAGTTTAACTGAGCCTCAAGCCCTAAAAGTCAGATATAAAGGCTATCTATACATTTTTTAGCCAAAGCCATCAGGCTGGATATCATGCCATCTTCGGAGAGACCTGAAGCGCTATAGGCCAAAGGAAGTTCCGTACAGGCAGCCACCATCGGCAGATCATCTATGGAACGAAGTTCTTCCACTACCGATGAGATCATCTCGCCGGAAAGAGGCAGATCTCCGGCTTTAACCGAATGAACACTCCTCATGATATCGGTCGACACCTCTTCAGGAGGCAGCAACAGTCTATAACCTATTTTATGCGCCTCTTTTTGATATAGACCGCTTTTCAGTGTTCCTTCTGTCGAGAGAAGCCAAGCCCCGGAGGGGCTGTTTAGAACGGCAAGCTCCAAGGTAGCCTCCACTATATGAATCAGAGGGACAGACAGTTCATCTCTAAATCCGTCTATGAAGAAATGAGCTGTATTGCAAGGCACGGCCAACAGATCGGCTCCCCAATCGATCAGGGTCTCCAGCCCATCTCTAAGATCTGCCTCGGGACTCCTCCCTTTACCGATGATAGCGGAACTACGGTCGGGAATCTGAGGATTTGAGTATAAGAATACCTTTGGATGCTCCTGATCGCATTCAGCGGGAGCCAGGTCGGTCATCAACCTCATGAACTCGGCGGAAGCAGCCGGCCCCATGCCTCCCAAAACCCCTAGAACCATCTCGGGAATCTTAGCTTTTTCCATCTCGGGAAACCTCCAGACAAATCAGACTGTGTAAAACCCGAGATCTATTATACGCCTACGAGAAAAACAAAAAATGACCCCTGACGAATCAAGGGTCATTCTATGATTTCTGGCTCCCCGGGCAGGACTCGAACCTGCGACCTAGTGGTTAACAGCCACCCGCTCTGCCAGCTGAGCTACCGAGGAATAAAGTGGAGGCGGCACCCGGATTCGAACCGGGGATAAAGGATTTGCAGTCCTCTGCCTTACCACTTGGCTATGCCGCCTTCATGGAGCGGAAGACGGGATTTGAACCCGCGACCCCAACCTTGGCAAGGTTGTGCTCTACCCCTGAGCTACTTCCGCACAAATACAGATGGTGGCGAGACCCAGAATTGAACTGGGGACACGCGGATTTTCAGTCCGCTGCTCTACCAACTGAGCTATCTCGCCACTAAAATGGCGGGGCCGACGAGACTTGAACTCGCGACCTCCGGCGTGACAGGCCGGCACTCTAACCAACTGAGCTACGACCCCGCATGGTCGTGAAAAAAAATGGTGGGCGGTACAGGGTTCGAACCTGTGACCCTCTGCGTGTAAGGCAGATGCTCTTCCGCTGAGCTAACCGCCCAACGGCCTCAGCGAACCAACGCAAGAGGTAGTATATATTGGGAAGCCGATATTGTCAACAGACTCGATCCAAAAAGGACAACGCGTTTTTCGACCGCACCATATCCAGCCTTTCCTCGGATAATCCGGTTTTTGAGAGCAGTGCATCGTATCTGGGATAGGACAATATAGGCCAATCGGAACCATAGAGTATTTTATGTCCCACCCCGGCAGCGAAAGCAGCGGGAAGAATTTTTTCATCGTACAACCAAGGCCAGGCAGCAGTATCGTATCTGGCGTTTTTCAACGCTTCCTTCATCTCCGGCATGGACTCATAGAGCCACAACCCTCCGCCCCAATGGGCGAATATGACCTTGGCTTCCGGATGATTGAGACAAAACTGAGCGGCTTCTTTGGGCCCGACATTTCCCTTGCCGTCGTAATCGTGACCGACGGGCTCTGCTGTATGTATCGATATAACCATATCCCTTTCGTGGCAGGCTCCTACGAGTCTCCAAGTCTGTCTGACATCGTCCAGGTCCAACATCTGTCCCTGGGGAAAAAGCTCTCCTACTCCGATCAATCCGGCATCGTGACATCTCTCTATCTCGCTCTCCATCTCCGGATTTAGAGGAGGTATTACAGCAAACCCCTTCAGGCGATCAGGCCATCGTTTGACCGCTTCGACGATGTAATCGTTGCACAACCTGCATAGCCCCATATCCCTGAAGGCAAAGCCGAATATCCAGCTTTGGTCCACACCGGTCTCGTCCATCCTGACGATCAGATCGTCCACGGTTCCCCACTTATGAACTTTGTTATTGGTCAGAAGATCGAAGTGAGGCTCCTTCTCGGATATCCTTTCCTGATCCCTTAAAAGGACTTCGGGGTAAACGTGAACGTGAGCATCCACTACCATCGGCTCATCTCCTCTCTTAAAGAAACGATACCATTATAATCTCGTTCCTCGAAGGAGAAAACAAAAAGCCCCGGGGAAAAAACCGGGGCTTTTCTATAAGACCCTCTGCCAGAGGATTTTAGGCTACATTCAGGAGGAACAGGAAGCGGCAAGGGGCAGATGAGCCTTATCGCAGCTCATACCACCCTTGAGAGAACAACAGTCAAAGCCCAGGAGCTTCAAAAGAGCGACCGTCTGACCGGCGGTCTGGCCGGTGTAACATACCACGATTATCTTCTCGTCCTTAGGCAGATCGTCCAGATAGTCTCCGACCTCGCCCCAAGGGATGTTTATCGCTCCGTCTATATGATCCTCGGCGTAATCCTCGGGCTTTCTGATGTCCAAGATATAGAGAGGAGATTTCTTCTCGATCTGCTCCTGAAGCTGATCGCAACTGATGATATTGTTACACCCCTTCTTCAGGTCGGCCCAGAAAGCGTCAACCGCTGCTCTTATTTCCTGCATAAAAAAAGCCTCCTTCGACTTCGTTCAAAAGATAACGAATCTCTCTATCAAAAGATATACCATGAAAACAAAGTACGGTCAATCACTAGAAATGACATAGTAACTATAAAAAAAGGACATCGTCAAAAGACGACATCCTTTAAAGTTATAGATATGGTCGATACAGCCTTGTTTAGGCCAGCTCGACAGTAGCTCCGACTTCCTCAAGCTGCTTCTTGACGCTCTCGGCCTCGTCCTTGGCAACGCCCTCTTTGATAGCTTTTCCAGGGTTGTCGACAAGCTCCTTGGCCTCTTTAAGGCCAAGACCGGTGATCTCACGAACAACCTTGATGACCTTGATCTTCTGGGAACCGGCCTCTTTAAGTACGACGTTGAACTCGGTCTTCTCCTCTTCGGCAGCACCGGCGGCACCGGCAGCGGGAGCGGCCATCATCATGGCGGGAGCGGCGGCTGATACGCCGAACTTATCCTCAAGTTCCTTGACGAGCTCGGAGAGCTCAAGAACGGACATTTCCTCAATAGCCTTTATGATATCCTCACGGGTCATTTGTTTTTCCTCCTCAGAATTCTAACGGGGAATCTTCCCCTTATTTTAATTAAGCCGCTAAGCGACTGAATTTAAGCTGCGTCGGATCCCTTCTTCTCCGCAAGCTGGGAGAGACAGGTAACCAATCCACGAGACGGGCCGGAAAGCACTGTGACCAGTCCTCTGATAGGACCTGCCAGAGTACCGACAAGCTGGGCGAGCATCTGATCCCTGGAAGGAAGATCGGCCAGAGCCATGACCTGATCCAGACTCAGAATGTCGCTTCCCATGAGACCTCCCTTGATGACCATAGCCTTGTTTTCCTTCTTGGAGGCAAACTCCTTCATGGCCTTGGCAACTGCCGGGCTGTTTTCATGGGCGATTACATAGGCGTTGGGGCCGACGGTGATATCCTCCGGAACGGCCATACCGACCTCTCCAAGAGCGAGTCTGACCAAGGTGTTCTTGGCGACCTTCACCTCTCCGCTGGCTTCCCTGACGAGACGTCTGAACTCCGTCGCCTGAGCGACGGTAAGGCCACGATACTCACAGACAAACACGGCTTCGGCACCTTCGAGCTTTTTCTTGAGCTCCGATACCATTTCAAACTTTATAGATGCGGGCATATTTTCACCTCCTCAAAAAAAGATAGGCTTCCGATCCACCGAGGATCGGAAGCCTAGATTCCATGATCTGAGAGACATGAAAAACGCTCCGAACCTCGGTGGGTGGTACACGACCATTACCCTCTCACGAGGACCCACTGTCTTAAGTTCCAACGATTAGCGATTATACTCCCACACCAGTGGGATGTCTAATTTTTAGTCGGAAATCTCCTTCTGTGCAGCGGAGGGATCCACCTTTATGCCGAGCCCCATGGTAGATGTGAGGGAAAAACTCTTGACATAGGTTCCCTTAACCGCAGCCGGTCTGGCCTTAAGTATAGCTCCGTAAAACGACTTGAGGTTGGCAAACAGGTCTTCTTTAGAAAAGCTGGCCTTACCGACGGCGTTATGGACGATTCCGAACTTGTCCACCCTGAACTCTACCTTACCGGCCTTAATTTCCTTGACGGCATTCACGATATCGGTGGTCACTGTTCCGGCCTTGGCACTGGGCATAAGCCCTCTGGGCCCGAGGATCTTACCTAGACGACCGATAAACTTCATAGCGTCCGGTGTGGCGACTACGGACTCAAAATCCAGCCAACCACCCTGGATCTTCTGGACCATGTCCTCTCCACCGACAAAGTCCGCGCCGGCCTCCTTGGCTTCCTCCCCCATCTCCCCGGTAGTGATAACCAGTACCCGCTTGGTCTTGCCGGTACCGTGAGGAAGAGCCACAGTGCTACGCACCTGCTGATCGGCATGGCGGGGATCGACGCCGAGACGAAGATGGACCTCGATGCTCTCGTCGAACTTAGCTTTAGCGTTTTCCTTTACAAGCGCGATCGCTTCTTCCAGGCTGTAAGACCTCTGAAGATCGATCTTCTTTGCCATTTCAGCGTATCTTTTTCCTTGCTTAGACATCGACATATCCTCCTTGTTTGTGGTCGTAGCGGGACAGGTTTTTAGATCCCTGCCACAGGGGAAAACAGGTTAGTCTACGACCTGAATCCCCATAGAACGAGCGGTCCCTGCGATCATACACATAGCGGCATCCACATCATTCGCGTTGAGATCCTGCTTCTTTATCTCGGCAATCTCCTGAAGCTGAGCCTTGGTGATGGTTCCAACCTTGTTCTTGTTGGGTTCACCGGACCCCTTCGCCACTCCCACAAGCTTCTTGATCAGAACGCTTGCAGGCGGTGTCTTGAGCTCGAAGGAGAAACTGCGGTCGGCGTAGACCGTTATGATAGCGGGGATGATCATCCCAGGCTGATCGCTGGTCTTTGCGTTGAACTGCTTGCAGAACTCCATTATGTTGACGCCATGCTGACCAAGGGCAGGACCTACGGGCGGCGCCGGGGTCGCCTTGCCCGCGGGCAACTGCAACTTGATCTGTCCTATGACTTTCTTAGCCATACGATAAAACTCCTCTCGTTGATGGTTGAAGCTGATGTCTCTATCAGCCGATACAGGCTAAAGCTTATCGATCTCGACGTAGTCGATCTCGACAAGTGTGTCTCTTCCAAATACGGAGACGCTGAACTTGACCTTCCCCTTTTCCGGCAGGACCTCGATGATAGGTCCTACCGCTCCCTCGAAGGGCCCCGACTTGACCTTGATGACGTCACCTTTCTTAAGGTTCATCTCGAAGGCGGGACGGTCGTTCTTCTTGGAACCGGAGAGACCGATCTTGCTCATGATATCGTCCACCTCTCTATTGGAGAGGGGAATTGGGTGGTTACCTGAACCTACGAAACCGGTAACTCCGGGGGTATGTCTCACGACATACCAAGGCTGGTCCTCCATGACCATCTCTACGAGAACGTAGCTAGGGAAAAGTTTTTTAGTCACCTTTTTGGACTTACCGTCCTTGACGACCACTTTTTCCTCTACGGGGACCAAGACATCGAAGATTTTATCCTCCATGCCCATTGTGGCGATCCTCTGCTCGAGGTTAGCCTTAACCTTGTTTTCGTATCCCGCATAGGTCTGAACAATATACCATTTTTTTTGATTAGTGGTCGCCATGATAAAAAAAGGGACCCGACATCTTCGGCCCCCTTAAACCTCCCTGTTCTTAGATACTGGAGACTTCCACTGGATCACCATATGGAAGGCTATCCAATAACCCTCGAAAAAATACCGGTCAATGCCATATCGACGATCCCGAGGTAGACAGCTACGAGTAGGGTCACAAATATGACGACCAGGGTGGAATACCAAACCTGCTGCTTACCGGGCCAAGTTACCTTTTTGAGCTCTGCTCTGGCCTCTCGAATAAAACCGAAGACTTTCTGCATGACCCTGGCCTCCAATCGTCATTGATAGTAAAAAAAATGGCAGGCCCGGAAGGACTCGAACCTTCAACCCCCGGATTTGGAGTCCGGTGCTCTGCCAATTCGAGCTACGGACCTGCGCCAAGAAAGTATTCTACACTACTTGGTCTCTTTATGCAAGGTGTGTTTTTTGCAGAACTTACAGTACTTGCTCAGCTCCAGCTTACCGCTCATGTTCTTCTTGTTCACAGAGCTGATGTAGTTCCGCCTTTTGCACTCGGTGCACTGAAGGCCGATCTGATCCGCCATATCTCTCACTCCCTTAAGAGGGGTCGGCCCCCGCCGTCGAGCCAGCAGGGGCGGACCGAACGTTTTATTTTTCTACTCGAGAATCTCGGTGACGACGCCGGCACCTACAGTGTGGCCGCCCTCACGGATAGCAAAGCGAAGACCGGTATCCATGGCGATCGGGTGGATAAGCTCAACCTTAAAGGTGGCGTTGTCTCCGGGCATCACCATCTCCACTCCCTCGGGAAGCTCGATGGCTCCGGTTATGTCGGTGGTACGGAAGTAGAACTGAGGCTTGTAGCCCTTGAAGAACGGCGTATGACGTCCGCCCTCTTCCTTCTTCAAGACGTAGACCTCTGCCTTGAACTTGGTGTGAGGCTTGATCGATCCCGGCTTGGACAGTACCTGGCCGCGCTCGACATCGTCCTTGCCGGTTCCGCGAAGGAGAACTCCTACGTTGTCTCCAGCAAGAGCCTCGTCCAGGATCTTGCGGAACATCTCGAGAGAGGTCGCCACGGTCTTCTGGGTATCCTTGATTCCGACTATCTCAACCTCGTCGCCGGAGTGGATGACTCCCTGCTCTACCCTTCCGGTTACGACGGTTCCGCGACCGGTGATGGTGAAGACGTCCTCTATGGGCATGAGGAAGGGCTTGTCGGTCTCGCGAACGGGATCGGGGAAGTAGTCGTCACAGGCCTGCATGAGCGCCCAGATGTCCTTGCTCCACTCGCTCTCCCTGCCGCCGTCGCTCTCCTCGAGAACCTTCAGGGCGGAACCCCTGACTATCGGCACGTCGTCTCCGGGGAACTCGTATTTATCCAGAAGCTCTCTGATCTCCATCTCGACGAGGTCCAGAAGCTCATCGTCGTCGACCATGTCGACCTTGTTCATGAAGACCACAAGGGCGGGAACGTTCACCTGACGGGCGAGAAGAACGTGCTCCCTCGTCTGAGGCATCGGGCCGTCCGCGGCGGAAACCACCAAAATGGCTCCGTCCATCTGTGCTGCTCCGGTGATCATGTTCTTGATGTAGTCGGCGTGTCCGGGGCAGTCGATGTGAGCGTAGTGACGCTTGTCCGTCTGATACTCGATGTGAGCGATGTTGATCGTTATTCCGCGCTCTCTCTCCTCAGGGGCCTTGTCGATATCCTCGAATTTGGTGAAATCCGAATAGCCTTCAGTCGAAAGCGATTTCGAGATAGCCGCCGTCAAGGTCGTCTTGCCGTGGTCGATGTGACCGATGGTCCCTATGTTCAGATGCGGTTTTGTCCTTTCAAATTTCTCTTTTGCCATGGTAGTAAGACCTCCCCATTTACTTAAGTGCGCCCCTAGAGGGACGTGCTTTATTTTCCATCCAGCATATGAGATTGTACCATACCTTCGAGATTATCCTATACCGTAACGGCCAAAAAATACGGCTTACAGTCGGCCGCAGCCGGTTATGGACAACCCTAATGCGAAAAGATACGATATAACTGACCTTGATGTCAAGGGGGGCAGAAAAAACAAGGGGCTCGGATAAAAATCCGGGCCCCTGGAACCTCTGGAGCCGACTCCCGGACTCGAACCGGGGACCCCATCCTTACCATGGATGTGCTCTACCTACTGAGCTAAGTCGGCATCAAAAAAATTAAATGGTGGTAGCGGGTGGATTCGAACCACCGTAGGCGAAAGCCGGCAGATTTACAGTCTGCTGCCTTTGACCACTCGGCCACACTACCACGTAATTGGTATCTGGAGCCGGCAACCAGACTCGAACTGGTGACCTGCTGATTACAAATCAGCTGCTCTACCAACTGAGCTACGCCGGCCTGCGACAAGAACGTATTATACAGGGAAATGAGATTATGTCAACTCTTCTCTTCTTCCTTGATCTCGTCTTTTTGAGTTTCTTCGGTCTTCAGGACGAAATTCTCCGAAGCCCCCGTGGCGTACTCCAGGTCGGATCTCGCCGTGTAAGTATCGTAGACCGCGTCCACCAGCTGGGTCCTGGCGTTCGACAAAGCCACTCTGGCGTCAAGCACGTCTATATTGGTCCCTACGTTGGCGGTGTAACGTTTGAGGGCCATTCTGTAATCCTCTTCCGCACTGGCCACCTGATCCTGGGCGACCTCTATCCTCTGAAGGGCCGACTCGAGGTTGAGCTTGCCCGAGGATATCTCCAGAACTATCTGTTTCTTGAGATCCTCTATGGAATAGAGAAGCTCCTGCGCCGAGGCCTTAGCCTGGCGCTCCTGAGCGATACTGGCTCCACCGTCGTAAAACTCCCATGTGGCGGAAAGGGTTACCTTCCAATCGTCGTTTCCACCGGGGAAGAAGCTATCGTCCACGTTCTGAAGCTGGCCTTGAAAGGCCACCTGAGGGCCTCTGGAGCCCGCCGCAGCCCTCGCCAGGGAAAGGGCAGCTCTGCGCGAATACTCCAACGAGGCCAATTCGGGCCTATGGACCATGGCGGATGCGACGGGATCCTCCGGAACGGAACGATCCGAAACGAACGTCTCGGGCTCAGGAAGGAGGAAAACATCCCTAAGAGAGGTTCCAACCGCTCTCTCCAAAGCCCTCCACCCAACATCCACGGCGTTCTCCGCCTTTATGACGTTGAGTTTTCCGTCCGAAACGTCCACCTGAACCCTGAGCACCTGATCCTTGGCGACCACACCGTATTTATAGAAAGACTCGACCTGTGAGAGATGTTCCCTGGCCAACTCCAGAGACTCCTGAGCGACGGTCAGTTTGGCCCTGTACCTCTGAAGATCATAGTAGGCTTTTTTGACGCCGTTCTCCACAGACTGGCCTGTTCTAACCGACTGGGCCTCTACGCCGGAAAAGGCCAGCTCCCTGGAGCGCACCGTGTTGGACACGGAACCGCTGCTGTAGAGAAGCCAGTTCAAGGTAAGGGCGGCCTGATAGGCGTTCCGATAACCTGCCATTGCAAAATCCTTATTGGCATAGGGAAGTCCTGTAGCTTTATCGATAAGGGGATATGTCGTAGCATCCTTTGAGAACTGGGCCGCAAGAGACGCCCCCAGATGGGGCAGCTTGGCGGCCTCCGCCTCGTTTATTCTCTGTCTGGCCTGCTCCTCTTTGGCGGAGGAAGCCATGATGGTGGGATTGTTGTCATATGCGAGCTGCAACGCCTGATCCACCGTTAGAATCTCCTGACCCCAAGCTGGAATAGTCACCGCCGCCAGGGCGGCGACCACCAGTCCCAATAATTCGACTCTGTGTTTTAAGGACATACGTTCTATCTCCCTTCGCTCCGGGATCAGGTCTTAAGAACCGCCCGAGCTATCTCAAAATACACCACCAGGCCAAACACGTCCACTATCGTCGTTATGAATGGCCCGGACATTATCGCAGGATCTAGCTTAAGAGCCCTTGCTATAAGTGGAAGCACGGTCCCGGCAAGATTCCCCATCAAGACGACCGCCACGATGGCAAACGTAAGGGTCAGACTGACTCCAAGTCCGGTGCCCAACATCCAGGCCCTAGCAAATCCCAATACCGCCAATGCCCCACCTAGGAGGAGTCCCGACAGCGTCTCTCTAAACAAAATACGCCCTATATCCTTCCAGTCGATGTCCCCAACGGTCATTCCTCTGATCATCAAGGTAGACGCCTGTGTTCCGGCATTTCCTCCCGTTCCTATAAGCAGGGGGATGAAAAAGGTCAGAGAAACCACGCTCTGGATAGTGAAAGAATAGTGTTTCAAGACCGAGGAAGTGAAAGCCTCGGTCATTATGCATATCACCAGCCAGAAGAAACGCTTTCTAACCATGGTGAAGAGGTTGACGTCCAGATAGCTGTCCTCCACCGGCTGTATACCGGCCATCCTCTCGAAGTCCTCAGTGGCCTCCTCCTCCAGAATATCCAGGACGTCGTCGAAGGTCACTATCCCGACCAGACGGTCCTCTTTATCCGTGACCGGTATGGTATGAAGGTCGTATCGGGACATGATCCTGGCCACTTCCTCCTGGTCAGAGGTCGTCAGTGTAAAGACCGGATCGTCGTCCATTATGGCCTCAACCTTGGTATGAGACTCCGCCATGATGAGGTCTTCCAGCTCGATAACTCCCTGGAGATGTCGAGCCTCGTCTATGACGAAACAGGTGTAGATTGTCTCCTTTTTCCTCGCTATGGAGCGAATCCTGGTGACCGCTTCCTCGGCGGTCATATTGCCTTTTAGATCTATGAATTCCGGCGTCATTATCCTGCCCGCAGAATAGTCCGGATAATTGAGTAGCTTGTTGGCCAGCTTCCTCTCCTCCGGTGAGAGCTGAAGCAAAAGTTTTTTGACGGTCTTCGCCGGCAATTCATCCAGAAGTTCCGTCCTGTCGTCGTCGGACATCTCCTCTATGATCTCCGCCACCTCTTTATCCGTGACGTGTTCTATCAGCCTCTGCTGCTCGTCAGACCCCATGAGCTCGAAGACCTCTATGGCCTGGTCTTTCGATAAAAGTCTAAAATAAAACACCATTCGAGCAGGAGACAGATCCTCCAGCCCTTCGGCAATATCGGCCGGCTCCATGGACGACAGTTCTTCCTTAGCCTTAAGGAAGGCACGTTCCTCCAGGAACGACTCTATGAGAGGAAAGTCCTCTTCGAATCGGTTCTTTCCGGTCATTACGATCGCCTCCTCCGAGACGTCTATCAGGACGTCGATCCCAAAGGCGGCGATCCGACATCAGGGACGTCTCTTGTTATATATGTGAATCCGTTTCGACGGTGGTCCTAAAGGGACCGCTCCCTGATCCATGGTCATCCCCTTCCTCGTAACTGCGTTCGATTTTAAAAACGTACCTAGCCTATGATAACCCTCGGTCTTTTCTACGGTCAACATCGCTGCATATTCGATCTCTTCTGTCTTTAGCCTCGTAAAGCAGACCGTCCACCCTGTTTAATAGGCTCTCTATCGTGTCACCGGCGGAAAAGGAGGTAACCCCCATGCTGACGGTTATGCTTACTCCGTCAAAATCGGTTTCAGAGACCTTTTTCCAGAAAGCGAGCCCTTCCTCTACAGCCTCTTCGATATCCATCTCGGGCAAAAGGATGATGAATTCGTCTCCTCCGTAACGCCCCTCGAAACCGACTCCGCGACGATCTTTCATCAGTTCCCCGATCTTGGAGAGTGCTTTGTCGCCGAAAAGATGGCCCATGACATCGTTGACTTCCTTGAACTTATCGAGATCGAAAAGGATGATCCCGAAGGTTCCTCCGTCCTCGTAACATCTCGCTATCTCCCGAGCCAGAAGATCCATTATCCTACGACGGTTAAAAATCCCGGTAAGCTCGTCCACGTTGGCCTGGACGAAGAGGGCCTCGTTGGCCCCTCTTAACTTCTCTTCCGTTTTTTTTCTAAGCTCCAACTCTCGGCCCAATCTCAGCGATCCCTCTTTGAGATCATCGATATTCCTCTTGAGACGTCGGACCATTTTATTGACACTTTTCTCCAGTCGCCTAAGCTCCACCATGGCGCCGGTCTCTATCCTGTGATCGAGGTCTCCCGAAGCGATAATCTCCAGATCCTCCAGTATAACGTTCACCTGACAGAAAAGATATCTGTAGAGAGCGAAGACCCCTAAAACTGATATGGAGAAGGCCACTATGACCGACGCCACGCATTCCCTGAGCTTGAGCGCTATGTCCCTATGCAAAGACTCCATAGACGAAACCATGAAAAGCACCATATTGAGATTCTTTCCCGAGGCTGAAGCCTTGTTATTGAAATCAACATAGGTGAATCTAAGAAGGAGATCGTCGGGACTCTTTATCTCTATGTCGCTTTCGCTTCTGAAGACCGAGGATATCGTATTTCGGATCAACTCCGAGTCCAGCCCCATTTGATCCAGTTGTACATCGACATCAAGTTTCTCCGCTCCCAAAAAGCTAAAGGATCTATTGATGAAAGCCACGAATTTCAGGTCGGGATCCTTCTCGGAAGCCCTTTTCAACACGGCCTCGAACGAAAATGTATCGTCTCCAAGCTCGTAGCTTCTCTCTCCTGCGACACCTAAATCCAAAAGATACCTGCCATCGGAAGTAGGATAGTATCCATATTTGAAGACCTGCTCGGGAGAGCTCAACTTACGGCTCCATGGATCGACCCTAGGTTCCTTCATCTCGAACATAACCATGATCTGTTTATAGAAGGGCGGCCAGTTCTTGAAATCCAGACCTACGGTAGCTCCTCCGATCCCCTTGATCATGACTCCATCTCTATCTATAAGCCCCAGACTTATGGAGGAGATGGGACGTCCCAAAACATAGGAAACGGCTTCCCTTACCTCCTGGAGATCCAGTTTTTCCGGGTCCATACCGGAGGAAACGTAGTGTTCACCGTACTTACGAAGAGCCATCCTTATGGAGCCGTCTACCACCTGATCTTTTAGAAACAGGCCGCTGCTGACGAGCCTAGCCTGTTCTATCAGATTTTTTTCCTGAACATCGCATACGAAGTCGAATCGCTCCCGTCTGTACCTGCTGTATTCAACGTAAGACCTGCCGAAATAAAGCACTACCGCAACGAGAGACAAGAATGTCGCGACCAGGAAGAGACGAAACAGGAAAGAGCCTTTACGTCTATCGTATTTCATGCCCTCTCCCCTTCCATAATCGTATGAATCTATACCGATCAAGTTTATCACTACACCGAAGGGAAGCTCAAGACAAAAAAAAGGAGCCGATGAAAATCGGCTCCACAGAGATCTGATTTGTAATTTAACGCTTGGAGAACTGGTACTTCGCGCGGGCACCCTTCTGGCCGTACTTTTTACGCTCGACCATACGGGAGTCCCTGCAGAGCATACCGGCCTTCTTGAGTATAGGCCTGAGCTCGGGGTTCATCTTTATGAGGGCTCTCGCAATTCCGAGCCTCACAGCTCCGGCCTGACCGGTCAACCCGCCGCCGTGAGCGTTAACGAAAACATCCACTTTCCCCTCGATACCCGCCGTCTTGAGGGGTTCAAGGGCCTGAGCCATCCAACAGAGCCTGGGGAAGTACTCTTCCACCTCTCTGTCGTTTATCCTGACGGTTCCCTCGCCGGAAGCGATACGAACCCTAGCGATGGCGTTCTTACGCCTACCGGTTCCCCAGGTGAATGAAGTCTGCATATTCAATCTCCCTCCATATCACAAACTAAACTTCCATCTCCGCGGGCTTCTGAGCCGCGTGGGGATGATTGGGTCCGGCATACACCTTGAGCTTGCGGCTCAACTGAAGCTTGTTCCTCGGGACCATGCCCTTGACCACTTTCTCGATCAGGCGCTCCGGATGCTTCGCAAGAATCTCGCCGTAGGTGGTCTCCTTGAGACCGCCGGGATAACCGGAATGGCGATAGACTTTTTTATCGACCTTACGTCCTGTAAGTTTTACCTTTTCAGCGTTTACGACTATCACGAAATCGCCGGTGTCGACGTGAGGCGTATAGGTGGGCTTGTGCTTGCCCATGAGAACCATGGCTATTTGGGCGGCAAGACGTCCGAGAGGTTTATCGGTGGCGTCTACGACGTACCAGCCACGCTGGAAGGCGCCCTTTTTTGCCATGAAGGTGCGGTGGTCGCTCATTACCAACACTCTCCTTATAGTTGTAGATATCCTGTTTATCTTATCGAATTTTATGTTCCGTCATTCCTCTTCCGAGAGAATCGCTCAGGGTTCTGGGGAACCACATCGATAACGGGTCGATGGTCTATCTCAGGGGGGCTGTGGCGGCCCTATCGTTACCCGGCCTCGAAGGCGCTCTTTCGGAGGGAAAATTTAATCTATAAAATTACCCCTTTGAGTTCTGAAGCTTATAGAACTCTCTTGAGTCTTGGGTTATCCATTATACCAGGAAGTCGGCCTCTCTTGGCGATAGGGACCCCGTCTACCTCTTTGATGTCCATTGTCATATCCATAGGAGAGGGATTGGAGATATAGCTCCCCACCCCGAAAGAGTCCACCCCCGCCTGGGAGAGAACCCTTATTCTATCCGGATTAAGTCCACCGGAGGCAACGATGGAGACCTCGGGAAATCCCGCCTTGTCCAGCCTCCATCTGAGCTCTTTTACTAGCTCAGGAGTGACTCCGCCTCTCTCTCCAGGGGTATCCAGACGAACACCGGAAAGGCGCCCTTCCAGGGCCTTAGCGACCCTCAGAGCTTCCTCTGTCTCGTCCTTAAAGGTATCGACTAAAACGAGCCTCGGCTCCTCGGAAGAAAGGGTTCCATCATATAGCTTCGCCAACTTTACGGTATCCCCCGCTATGAGTATGGCAGCATGGGGAACGGTTCCGGAGGGCTCCATACCGGCCAGTTTAGCTCCCAGTATGCAGCTGGCTGCCTTACAGCCCCCTACCGTGACCGCGACCTTCTCCATTACCGGAGCAACTGCCGGGTGAACATGCCTGGCTCCAAAACAGAGTACCGGTTTTCCCTCGGCAGCATCGACGCATTCCCTGGCTGCGGTCGCCCAGGCGGTGGAGCTGGCCAACATTCCGAGGTAGACCGTCTCCAACATCCCGAAAGAACCATAGGAACCGTGAACCCTAACGAGAACCTCCCTAGAATCGAAGGCATCCCCCTCTTCCAGAGCGTAGATCTCCAGGTTCTGCCCCTCCAGAAGCCGCAGCATCTCCGAAAGCCCGGCGAAGATACCGGGTTTTCTGGTAAAGATCTCCGCGACAACCGGAGTCTCCAACATTCCTCCGGCCGCAAGGACATCTCTGGTTTTGACGAAGTAGATGTCAGTGGTCTCTCCCTTTAGTATCTCCTCGTGGGTCGCGCTGGCCAATCTATCCCTGTTCACGGAAAGACCGGCTACGTCCCGGAGCCGGGATATGCCCCGATCGCCCATATCCCGGGGACCTAGAGTATAACCAAAGCGACCGAGGTCACCATGAAGAGAGTGGTGACGACCACGGTGATTTTAGTTAATCCGGTGAAACGTTGCCACTGGTTGGGCCCCATGTCGGCCTGACTGCCGCCTCCAAAGATCCCGCCAAATCCGCCCTGTTTCCTGTGCTGCATCAAAACGACCGCCATAAGCACAAGGCAGAGTAATATGTGGACGATAGCCAATGTGGTTTTCATCCTCTGCACCTCCCGATAGGTTGAAAATCCCAGGTCATAGCCGGGTTATTGTACCATATTTTCGGCCGAAGCAAGCCACTTTAAAAAACTCGCACTCGCTTTCGCTCTATGAGATATGCGAGCCTTTATCGACGGGTCCAGCTCGCCGAAGGTCATATCGTAGCCTTCCGGCACGAATATGGGATCGTAGCCGAAACCGTTGGCCCCCCGGGGCTCCTGAGCTACGGTGCCATAACAGTGCCCCTCCACCGACCATAGTTTCCCGTCGGGGAAGGCCAAGACTAGAGCAGCGGTATATCTAGCACCTCTGTTGGATTTGCCCTGAAGGGACTCCAAGAGCCAGTTACGACAGCCTTCGTCGTCCGAGGCTACCCTGGCGGAATATATGCCCGGTCTACCGTCGAGGGCATTCACCTCTATGCCACTATCGTCGGCAAGAGCGGGAAATCCGGTTTCCTCAGCCCACGATCTGGCCTTCAACGAGGCGTTCTCAAGAAAGGAAGTGCCGGTCTCCTCGACGTCAAGCGACGAGATGTCCCTACCGAAAATCAGATCGACTCCGAGAGGAGCCAGAAGATCCCGAAACTCCTCGAACTTATTTCTGTTACCACTGGCTATTACCATCTTACGAAGACGCAATCGCTTCCATCTCCTCTCCGTCCATCTCCAGGGCCCTCTCCTGAAGGGCTATCAGTTCTTCCACCGACTTAGAAGCCAGGTCCAGCATGCCGTTCATCTCATCCCGAGAAAAGGTATCCTTCTCGCCTGTGCCCTGTATTTCTATAAGACGTCCTAGACCGTCCATAACGACGTTCATATCGACCTCTGCACGGCTGTCCTCGTCGTAACACAGATCGGTCAGGAGTTTTCCGGAGATCTTTCCTACGCTTACGGCAGCCACGTAGGATCTGAGAGGAATCGACTTTAACTTGTCGATTCTCCACAGATGACGCAGAGCGTCAACCAAGGCCACGAACCCCCCGGTGACTGCGGCGGATCTCGTTCCTCCGTCGGCCTGGAGGACGTCGCAATCTATCCAGATAGTCCTCTCTCCCAGCGACTCCATATCTACGGCAGCCCTCAGGGACCGGCCCACCAGTCTCTGAATCTCGCTGCTTCTGCCGTTCAACCTTCCCCTGGAGATATCCCTTGACACCCGAGTCGAGGTCGATCTGGGCAGCAAAGAGTATTCCGCTGTGACCCATCCCCTATCGGACCCTCTCAGGAAAGGGGGGACCTTTTCCTCGACCGAAGCGGTACACAGCACCTTTGTCTTTCCGAAAGAGACCAGGCAGGACCCCTCGGCGTAACAGGAAAAATCTCTCTGGAAGGAGACCTCCCTCATATCGTAGCCGGATCTTCCGTCCGCCCTGCTTTCCAAAACGCAGTTTTTCGCCATTCTCAAAGCCTCTCGATCACGTTATGAAATCAACCCTTCCGTCTGAGCTCCCATGGCATAGACAATGGGACCTCTCCAGCGGATTTCTCGATCTTACCCTCAACCATGAACTGAACTCTCGTAACAGGCATGAAGTTCTCTACCACCGAACGGACTATGCCGGTCATGAGCAGGTTTCCCTCAGAGGCGGACATCTTGGAAAGAGTTATCTCAAATGGGTCATTAAAATCCATGAAAAGCGTCTCTCCATCTCTAAAGACGTGAAGCAACCCCACGTCCGAGGCCAACACCTTTTTCTCGACCAGTCCATCCAGAAGGGCATTTACGACCTTAGACAGGTCGTCCTCCATGAGCCCAGACACTATTTTGACCTCTCTTTTGGCCAACCCGCCCTTGCCGTCCGGTACATATATGGGAAAAGCCACGTGACGTCCCATATCGACCAGGGTCTGGATACCATCTCCGGAAGAGGAATCCAGCAGCTGCTCCGCCTGTTCCTTGGAGGCCACCACATCGGGCTGGCCTCCCATTCCCCGGCCGTCAAGATAGTTCAAGAGCCACCCCGAGGAAAGATAGCCCAGGCAGAAGAAAATAGAGGCAACGGCCCCCCAGGCTATAAGACGGACTACCCATTTTACGATTCCACCGGAGCTTTCCCGGTCCCTGTCCAGTCGACTCCTTCGGTTAGAGCGGCGAACTCTATCGTCGTCTCTCATAAAACCGACTCCTTTCATTTCAGATATGCCGCTATTCCCTTGGCCAGAGCCTTGGCCAACTTTTCCTGATAGGAGGGATTGGCCAAAAGCCTGGCTTCCGATTTTTCCGATATAAATCCAGTTTCGACCAACACGGCAGGCATAGCCGCACCTCTGAGAACGTAAAAAGGAGCCTGAGCTACCCGTCTCATAGGCAATCCCCCGCCTTTCCCCGAAGCGAAAAGAGCCTCGGCGAAGCTGGTGCTCTCCTGAATCTTGTTGTTCTGCTGCATATCGCCGAGAATGCTCAGCAAAATGTCGGTCTTGTCCCCTCCGTTACCGTTGGATCCGTTGACGATCTCCGCATTTTCTATCTTTGCCAGGGCCATTGCGTCTTTATCGGTGGGCAGGGCCATGATATATATCTCTACCCCCTTGGCATGGCGGCCCTTAGGCAGAGCGTTCAGATGCACGCTGACGAAGGCATCGGCGTCCCATCGGTTCGCAAGGGTGGTCCTGGTATTGAGCTTCAGGTATCTGTCGTCATCCCTTGTCAGCCTGGCATCCATTCCCAATGCCCTGACGTGAGAGGCCAGCCTCTTCGCTATCTGAAGGGCAACGATCTTTTCCCTGTATCCGTTTGCTACTGCGCCTGGATCCTTCCCTCCGTGCCCCGCATCGATGACCACCAAGGGTTTCCCCTTACGGGGCGGCTTTTTATGGGAAATCGGAGCCGGTTTCGGACCGGCCTGAACCGGCTTCTCCGGTGTCACTGAGGAGGAGGGGCGCATGAAATCGACAACCAAACGCTTGGGAGACTCCAGCTCGAAGGACTTGCTGATCCATCCGGAGGCCACGGCAGACAGACGCCATCGCCCTCCGAAGCTGACGGTTTTCACCGATATTGAAGAGTCGGGAGGAACGGTCGATAGCCTGCCGTCGGTCTCGATTTCAACCCCTCCGGAAACGTTTCGATAGTTGAGTTTCCCAGAGTACTCCAAGACCATCCTGACCCGATCCTCGTGGTTACCCCATCTCACGGAGATGTTTCCCGCGGTGCCAACGACTTTATCGGACGGACTAGGCTCAGGTAGGACTGGTTTTATCGCCACAGGCCGAGGCTCCTCCTCGGACGGAGCGGGGCCGCCGTCTCCGACGCCGTTCCATTTAAGCCGTGCCTTCTCGCCGGATTTTATCAGGAGCTTTTCCATCACCAAAAGAGCCGACTCTGAATCCATCCACCATCTCTGGTCAGCCAGGAAGGCCTTTCGACGAAGCGGAATTATCTCGTATCCGAGCCATACGGCGGCGGCGTTCGGAACCACCTGAATGCTGGCCGAACCCTTTCTAATGAGCAAACCGTCGTTTAGGGTCTTAGGATAGCAACCCAGTTGGCGAGCCATCTCTCCTATGGATACAAACACGTCATTCCCCTGCTCTCTGACGGGGATATCCCCTACGGGATTTCCGTTTTCGGAGAGAAGCCACCCGGCCCAGGCACTTCCAGCCAAAAGAAAGACGCACAGGGCCGTGATCAGTATTTTAGGACCCGGCCAACGTAACATCTCTGACCACCAGAGAAGGAGAACCTACATCTCCGAAAAAGGTGAGATCCCTACCTACCGAGGAAACCTTCATCAAGAGATCGATCAGATTGCCCGCTACAGTTACTCCCGAGACGGGCCCCTGCAGCCCCCCCGACTCTATGGCGGTGCCCTTTGCTCCGAGGGAGAACTCCCCCGTCACGGAGTTGACGGTATGAAGTCCCATGAAATCGGAAACATAAAGCCCTTTCGAGACCAGGGGAATCAAGGAGGAGGGGGAGGAAAGGTCCGGCTCCAGATACATGTTCGATAAATCCACGTCCGGAACGGTAGCCACCCCTCGGAAACCGTTCCCCGTAGAGGAAACTCCCGCTTTCTTGGCGTATTCCAAGCTGTAGAGAAAAGACTCCAACCGTCCCTCTCTCAAAAGAGAGGTTTTCCCGCAGGGGACACCCTCTCCATCCGCCGCGGACGATCCTATACCTCTGACCAGTCTTCCGTCGTCCACCAGATTGAGACAAGAGGCTCCCACCTTAGATCCAAGTCGACCTCTCAAGAGAGAGCGGTTCTTCTGTATCGACGACGCGAAAAACATATCCGAAATGGCATATAGGAGGGAGGAGGCTGCATCGGGAGACAGAACGAGATCGTATGCCCCCGTCGTAAGAGGTTTTCCTCCGAGAGTACGAACCGATTCAACGACGGCACGATCGGCTATATGAAGGTGATCCAGATCCTCAAGATATCTCCTCTCGTCTCCGAAACCACCCATCTCCATGGAATCTCCGTCCTCCGTAACGAGGGACATACCGGCGGACACGATGGTTCCCCTGTGCCACCTAGAGACACCGAAGGAGTTAGCGTAAAAGGATTCGCCGTATCCATCGCTCCACGACGAACTACGGATCGACAGGATCCTTCCGTCGGCATCGGAAGCCCTATTATGCATCTCCAGACATCTCTGAAGACGATCATCCCTGGCAAGTGAGGGGATTTCATCGTCCCATAGATCCAGATCGGACTCGTCAGAATCAGGCTGTTTCCTGGACATATCCACCGAATCGTTGGGCTCTCCCAGAGAGCAGTTGGATAAAGCCCACGAGACCATCTGGGATATACCGTCGGGATCGAGAGAGTTTACGCTGGCAAGACCCTGGGCACCTCTCGAATCCACCACCCTGAGGCCTATGCCCCCGGACTGGGAACTTCTGACATTCTCCACATTCCCATCCCTGAGAGAGACGGAACGGGAGACCGAATCGCCGTAGACCACGTCCGCCATGGCTGCTCCACCTTCGATGGACCTCTCGACGACGGAAAAAACTATCCTCTCTACCTCTTCCCTCTTCAGGCTCAAGAGTTATTAACCTCCTCCAGAACTACCTCCACACCACGGCGGAGATCCTTTTCGTCCATGTCGAGATGGGTGACCAGCCTTATGCGTCTGGGCTCCATAGCGTTGAGGAGGACGCCTTTATCGAGACATCTTCGGGAAAGTTCTTCGCTATCCGGGCCGGATTCGGGGAGATGGAAATATATCATGTTGGTCGCTCTGGTTCCCTCCGGCACGGACTCCACTATAAGATCGGCGGAAGAGAGAAGACCCTCCGCTATCGAGGCATTCTCGTGATCCTTTACGAGACGATCGACGTTTTTCTTTAACGCATAGATCCCGGCGGCGGCCATGAAACCAGCCTGTCGAAGCTCTCCGCCCACCATCTTTCTGGCGAACTTGGCCCTCGAGATAAACTCCTCCGATCCGCAAAGCAGAGCGCCCATAGGGGCTCCCAAACCCTTGGAAAGACAGAACTGAACCGAATCAACCGACGCAGTATACTCCTTCACGTCCACGTCCCACGCCGCTGCTGCGTTGAAGATTCTCGCTCCATCGAGATGAACTGCGAGTCCCATATCACGGCCCATCTCGACGGTCTTCTGAAACTCTACTGGTGAAACCGCAAGACCGCCTCTATCGTTATGGGTGTTCTCCAGACACAGAAGGGACGGCTGGGCAAAATGGACGTTTCTGATCGGACAGGCGTCTTTGACGCTCTCCGGAGAGGGAACTCCGGTTTCGTCGTCCAACACGTAGGGCAACACCCCGGTTATGGCGGAAAAACCGCCGCCTTCGTACCTGTAAATATGGGCCTTGTCTCCTACTAGGATAGCCTCTCCCCTCCTACAATGGGTTAAGGTGGACACAATATTTCCCATTATCCCGGAGGACACGAATAAAGCTGCCTCCTGTCCTACGAGTTCCGCAGCCAAAGACTCCAATTCGTTGACCGACGGATCGTCGTCGTACCCGGCATCTCCGACCGACGCCTCGAAGATGACTTTTCGCATCTCATCGCCAGGACAGGTTACCGTATCGCTTCTAAAATCGACGATTTTCATCTGTGATCCTCCCTCTAGGACATTATCTCTCGGTCCCCTATGATAGCATAGAGAAAGGGGAAGGCGACGGCCCTCCCCTTTTTATACAGCCGAGAACTGATTTAAAGCGAGATTCCGAGACGTGCCCAAGGAAGAAAATCTTCGGCCACGGGAACGCCCATGGAGACGCCTACTCGATTGGAACCGTGAAAATCGGAACCAGCGGTACAGTGCAATTCAAGCTCGGAGGCCAACCTCATATAGTTGAATATCTGCTCCGAATTATGATGTCTGGATATACACTCGAGCCCCCACAGCCCCAGTGCCTTCAGCTCCTTCAATATAGACCTCAGCTCTACCGGATCCTGGGAGGTCTGTATCGGATGGGCCAGACAAGCCACTCCGCCGGCCTTTTTTATCAAGGAGATACACATCTCGGGAGAAAGCCTCTTCCGGGAAACGTAACCGGGCATCCCCCTTTTGAGATAACGTTGAAAACACTCGGAGATGGAAGACGCATAGCCCTTTTTCATCATTGCCTTAGCCACATGAGGCCTCGTGACGACGTTACCGTGAGTCTCGGAAAGGACATCGTCCAACGTAAGCTCCACTCCGACGTCGCGAAGCCTGTCGATGATCTCCAGATTGCGCCTCTCCCTGTGATCCCTCAGGTCCTGCAATACCTCCACCAGCTCGGGAAAAGCTAGGTCGAAACCATATCCCAAGATATGCATGGTAGTCGGATAATCGGCAGACAGCTCCACCCCGGAGAGCGATTTTACCCCCAGCCTACGACATTCCCTCGTGAAAACGGGGACCCCATCGACTGTATCGTGATCCGTAAGACTTACAACCGAAATGCCGGATCTATGTGCCAGTTTAGCCAGCTTATCCGGAGGGACCGTCCCATCCGAACAGCTACTATGGGTGTGAAGGTCGACGAGGATCATAAAATCTATTCCTTGCCTTCGTCCTCTACAAGTCCCTCAATCTGGAAAAGAGCGGGAAGATCCAGAAGAACTATCAGACGACCGTCCTCCATCTTTGCGACTCCCCTCATGAACTCCTGATCCACAGCGGAATCGAGATCGGAAACCTGCTCGATCTGAGACTCGTAAATCGTGTTGACCTCTTTGACGTCGTCCACCAATATGCCGAACAAAACGTCCGAGTATTCGACCACTATTATCCTGGACTCGGAGGTCTCCTCGTTGGAGCCTTCCCCGATGCGCATGGATATATCCAAGACCGGCACGATGGTCCCTCTTAGGTTGATAACTCCCTTGATATGAGACGGAGCGTTGGGAACCCTGGTGACGATGGGAGGGACCCTGACGATCTCCCTGATATCCTGGACATCCAGACCGAAATTCTCCTCGTTCAATCCAAAGACCAGGATTATCTTTTCCTCTCCTTTATTGATACCCTCTGCGTACATATCCGCTTCGTTGATCTTCTGCTTCTCCTGAGTTGGGCTCATTTAACAGGACCTCCTCTGACAACCTATATAGATCCATATTACCATCTTTCCCTGTATAGCTGTAAACCCTCCAGAGTGACGATCTCTATATCGTCCTCGCTCACTATCGCAAAGCTTGCCGGATCCCTCCCTCTCGGGGCACTAGCCGATCCGGGGTTCAGGTAGACTATGCCGTCCTCCCTGACCAAAGAGGCAACGTGAGTATGCCCCGTCACCACCATCGAAGGTCGACACCTCCTGGAGAGATCTCTCAGCTCGGAAAATCGATGTCCGTGTCCCATGAGGATAAATCGATCCTTCCAAAACAGGGAGACATAAGGAGACGAAATCGGCCACGCCAGAAGATTCTGATCGCAATCCCTGTCACAGTTTCCGCGAGAGATCATGACGGGAACCTGAGAAAGGCTCATCTCCTCCGCGAGATGGCGACTGGCCAAAGTCTCGGGATGGGTGAGGATATCGCCGCAATGCAACACCAACTCCACCTTGCCCCAAAGAGAGGAGGCTTTCTGCCAGGAGTGAAGATCACCGTGGGTATCCGATATTATGCCTATCTTGGCCATCTGTATCCACCTCCTTATCCGCTTTATTCTAACGGAAGAAAGCCCATCTAGGAAGCGTGATAACGCGACCAGCCCCGACCATCGGAAGATGATCGGGGCTGGTAGTTGAAAAAAAGGAAAAGACTCTTGGCAGCGACCTACTCTCCCACGAAGCGAATCGCAGTACCATCGGCGCTGGAGGGCTTAACTGC